>JBJMLY010000049.1:0-2350 GCA_045805025.1 Cytophagaceae bacterium
CTTTTACCTGGTTATGGGTACTATGTTTGTGCATAGGAAAGATTACGCGCAGGCAAAATTCTTTTTTGCGGGCTTCGGGCAAACCACCGGTATCAACTGGCCTTATCAGATTGTGGACGCCATGAATGACATAGACAAAGGCAATGTGCAGCAGGGACTGAAAAAAATAAAAAAGATGACGGAGGATCCTTCCGTGCCTGAACCGGTACGGATTGCTCTGAAAGGACCATTGGAAGAAATTGAAAATACGACAGGAGATGTAAACTCCCGTTTGTTCTGGCCGAAGGCCATCTCATCCATTCTGTTTAAAGAACTGAAAAATTCGGGGGATGAAAAATTGAAAGAGCTTGGTAAAATGATGGAGGATATTTCTCAGAAAGTAAGTTTGTAAAAACTACCACTCCTGAGATATTAATTTATAAATCGCTTCTTCTGATATAGGCTTGTTAAGATAGTGTCTTACTCCCAGCTCCTGCGCTGTTTTGATATCTTCCAGATCGGTGGATGAAGTGACAATGGCAATGTGTATTTTATCTTTTCCTTCAAAATTCATCTTTTCATATTCCCGCAGAAATTCAAAGCCCGTCATGATCGGCATATTTAGATCGAGAAGAATGAGGTCGGGCATTGGTGTATGCTCCCGAAGACTTGTAAGGATCAATTCCAGCGCGTCCCTGCCGTTCAATGCAATTCTGATATCCTCTGCAAAGCCCATTTTATTAATGATCGTAGTGGTGAGGTAATTAAACACATACTCATCTTCAACCAGGAGTACATTTTTCTTTGTCATTCCAGTATTGCTTTAATTGTGTTCAGCGCTTCGCTGGTTAAGGGCTTTACAAAATAGTCCTTGACAAGAGGATGACTCTTCATGCGATCCATATCTTCCTGTCTGTCTGAACTTGTTACGATAACAATCTTACTTTTATTTCTGACGAAAGGTGCGAGTTCGCCGAATTTTTTCAGAAAGTCATAACCGCTCAATGCAGGCAAATTAATATCCAGCAGGATCAGGTTGGGAATTTTTTCTTCTCCAGGATTGGATTTGAAATATTTCAGTGCTTCAAAGGCCGTGGTAAGAATGAGAATATTATCTGTGATTTCATGGTCTCGGATAATTTTTCTATTAATATAATTGTCTATATCGCTGTCATCGATCAGCATGATCATTTTGCTTTCTGCCGGCTTCATTTCTTCTCTGTGGTAAGATTCGGAATTGCGATCGTAAATATGGTTTTTTCTCTGACAATTGATTCGACTGAAATTATTCCTTTCAACTTGGAGACCGTTTCTTTGACAATATAGAGACCCAGGCCGGAACCTTCGCTTTTCTCCGTGGCCCTGTAAAACATGTCGTAAATTTTTTCGATGTAATCCGGATGAATGCCGATTCCATTATCTTCCATTTTTACAACCAGGCCATCTTCCGACACGTCTGCGTCTATTATTAAACAGCATTGCTTTTTACCCCAGTCCCGGTATTTAATAGCATTCGAAATTATATTGCTCAGAATAATCTTTAGCCTGGACCTGTCTGAGTAAAATGCACATAAACCCTGAATGTTAACCGTTGTATGGATCTGATTTTTCCCTTCTATATACTGGAGGCTCTCAAGCACTTCTGAGATTAAGGCTGAAAGGTCTATCTCCTCTACCTGCACCTGGGTTCTTAAATTCCTGGAATAATTTTCTATTTCTTTAATCGTGCAATCCAGTTTGAATACGCTCCCCTCAATCATTTTATGATACGTGGCCATGGACTCATAATTACTGTTGGCCAGATCATTTTCGGCCAGTCTTAGCAAACCGAGAACAGATTTTAAAGGTGCTTTCAGATCGTGAGAAGCGCTGTATACAAAGCGGTCAAGCTCCTGGTTTATTTTTACAAGTTCTGTATTCTGTTCCTGTAATGATTTTTCCGCTTTCTTCCGGTTCTGCTCTTCTTTTCTTTGCTTAAGCGTATTTAAAATAGCGGAAGGAAGTCTTGTCAGATTACCTTTAAGAATATAATCATCGGCTCCTTCTTTCAAGGCATTGACAGCGAATTCTTCGGATACCGTCCCTGTCACGAGAATAAATGGAAGATCATTATTCTTTTTACGGCAGATTTTCAGAGCCTCAATGGAATTAAACTGGGGCAGAGAATGGTCCGACAGAATGATATCAGGAATAAAATCTGAGATTGCTTCAATAAACTCATCTTTCGTATCAACACGCATAGATACAAAAGACATTTTTGCCTTTTTCAAGGCTCTATCGATAAGATCTGCATCTTCAGGAACATCCTCCAGCATCAGTATTTTTAACATCTTATCCATAGTTCTATCAATTCTTAGACAAACTGCTGTTC
>JBJMLY010000050.1:0-3204 GCA_045805025.1 Cytophagaceae bacterium
AATCGATTTGGAAAGCTGTTGGATTTGTCCTGCGTCGGGCTTAAAATCAAGAACTTCTTTTTCCGAATTTAATTCGGCCACACACCAGGAATCCGTTTCATGAAGATCCTGTACTTTCAGATTCAGAAGAGCTTCCACCTGTGCTTTGTCCTTGTTTGGTGAAGGCGGGCTGGCGGGAAAATCCAGCTCTATTTTTCCGGAGGAAAGAAAATTCACATACAGAGGACCGCTGCGCGAATCGAAGCTTAGTTTTTCTTTTTCATACTTCAGAAATTCTTTCAACACGAAAGCAGAAGCCAGTGTGGCGTGCCCGCAAAGATCCATTTCAACCGTCGGTGTGAACCAGCGGATATGAAATCCATGCTCTTTCGGAATAAAAAAAGCGGTTTCGGAAAGGTTGTTCTGGGCCGCGATTTTCAGCATCAGCTCGTCGGGCAGCCATTCCTTCAAAGGACACACGGCCGCAGGATTGCCGCCAAAAGGCTGGCTGGTAAAGGCGTCGATGATGTAAAGATCCAGATTCATGGATAATTCTGAATTTAGGAAGGTATTTTAAAAGAAACCAACTATGTTGTACATACGGATCCTTCCTTCATCAGCATCAAAATTAATTTAAAGCTTTAATAATTGCATATACTATAGCAACGCCGACTAACCCATAGCCTATCCGTTGAAACAGAGACTTTTTCTTTTCAAAGGCAGGATCATCTATCTTGATCAGGGATTGGGGTGCCACGATAGCCAGGACTCCTATTGAAAGAGGAATCAGAATATCAATGTAACCCAAATCAATTATGCATTTTAAAACCAATTCCCTGCCCTTTATTGGAGGCATCGGATTCTGGATGAAAATGTTCTACATCCTGAAGCTTGAGGGTCTGCAGCTCCTGTAGAGTTCTTTCTGGCTGGCTCAGGGAAGCCATTCTCAGGTGCTGATGCCTGATCGCTTCTTTCACCACTTTTCGTACTGATCTTGCGTTACCAAAGAATTTATCTCTCTTGGAATGCAGCAGGTTCAGGTATTCGCCAAGGTGCTGAAGGGCTGTCGGATCCAGCGTCAGGTTCTCTTCGGCAAACATGGTAATCGCTATCGTGAGAAGATCCTGCGCGCTGTAGTCTTCGAAATGAATTACACGATCAAATCTGGATTTCAATCCCGGGTTGGTTTCCAGGAAGGTATTCATATTGCCTGTGTATCCTGCGGTGATCACCACAAATCTTCCGCGTCTGTCTTCCATCTGCTTCAGCAGGGTTTCGATGGCCTCGCGGCCGAAATCGTTCTCGCCGCCGGATGAAAGAGCATAGGCTTCGTCGATAAACAGAACGCCGCCTTCCGCCGCATCGATCGCCTCCATCGTCTTGATGGCGGTTTGTCCGATATACCCGGCTACGAGTCCCTGCCTGTCGGTTTCTACCAGATGCCCGCGCTCAATAATGCCAAGCGCTTTATAAATTTTTGCCACAATTCGGGCGACGGTTGTCTTTCCTGTTCCGGGATTACCTGTAAACACTGCGTGCAGCGAAAATTTATTCAGTACATCCTTGCCGGTCTCTTTATAGAAACGCACCAGCTTGATCATTTCCTGCACTTCATGCTTCACTTCTTCCAGTCCTACCAGCTTGTTAAGCTCCGCGATACTTTCAGCGAGCAGCACATCGTCTACTTTAATATCGGGCAGGCCTTTTTTGGCGTGCTGGAAAATATGACGTATATCTTCAATTTCAATCGTCTTAAGCTGATCGGCGCTGAGCTTTTCCACTTCCGGATTTCTCATCAGACGCAAGCCCATATTCATCTTCGCTTCCTCGATCATCGAGGTGACCATTCTGGCATTACCGAAACTCTTATCTCTGTTCCTGTAAGCTTCGGTGATGTGCTCATATAAAAATTCTTTGGCCTGCTCCGTGAATACCACGGATTTTTTCTCAGCGGCAAAAGTCGCGATCTTCAAAAGATCCTGAGGCAGATAATCTTCAAATTCGAAGAACAGGTTAAAACGGGAACGAAGCCCGGGATTTGAACTCAGGAAATGGTTCATTTCCTTCGGATAGCCCGCCACGATAATGGCAATATCACCCGGACCATCAGACATCTCCTTCAGCAATACTTCGATGGCTTCCTGTCCGAAATCCTGACTGGTATCGCCATCGCGCATCAGCGCATAGGCTTCGTCAATAAAGAGAACGCCACCTCTGGCCTTATCGATCATTTCCTTGGTCTGGGGCGCCGTTTGTCCGATGAATTTACCCACCAGCTCCGCACGCCCTACTTCAGTCACCTTGCCCTTTGATAGAAGACCCATCTTCTGATAAATCTGTCCGATGAGTTTGGCCACAGTTGTCTTGCCGGTACCGGGATTACCTGTGAATACAGAATGCAGGCTGATCGCTGTACTTTCTTCAAAGCCCTGTTCTTTTCTAAGCTTCAGGAACTTCAGGTAATGGGTATAATCCTTGATCTTGTTTTTGACGTTGTCCAGTCCGATCATCTCGTCCAGTGACTTCATCACTTCTTCGAGCGACTCCTCCTTCTTATTATCCACGGATGCGATGGTCTTGGCTGCGAACTCAGCGCCTGTATGCACGGAAGCGTTTCCTTTCACGAATTCTTCCCCTACATCGAATGGAACGACGGCAATCCGCTGATCCATGAAGATGATCTCGAGAGTATACTTATCGTTGTACCATGTTCCTTTGCTGCTCGATCCCCAGCCTGTGCTGATGGCAACGTCTGTATCGGTCGAATTGAGGTATTTAAGTTCAGAAGTGCTTCCCTTAAGCTGACCGGCATCGTTGTAGAAGTTGAAGATCACTTCGCAATACCAGGGCTGGGACTGCAGGTTTTTCAGATTGAATTCCACCCAGACATAGGCTGTTTCCTTCGCATTGAACTTGGCCATATAGGTACGGTTCAGCAAAGGCACGCCTTCGTTCGGGCCTTCATATAATTTTACTGAGTCAATGCTGAAATAAGGATTGCTTGTTTCAGTCACCGCTCCGCAGTTTTCAATATAGAATTTCCTGGTTCCTACCAGCTCCCCATTGATATAAGCTTCCCATTCATAATCTCCCCTGTACCAATAAGCCCCTGCATCCTTGTTTCCCCATCCTTCGCGGATCATGACCACATTCTGATCCTTGGCCACATCCAGAGGGCGCTGGATATTGCATAGTTCCTTACGACCATCGCTCTTGACGGCATAT
>JBJMLY010000051.1:0-3308 GCA_045805025.1 Cytophagaceae bacterium
CTTTCGGTAAGGAAAAAGCAAGTATGTCTTCTATTTCCTGCATCACCTTATCATCATTCACAATCTCATCATAAATAAGCTCCAGCTTTTCAAAATCAGCCTTGGAGATCTGCTTCGGAAAATTTTCCCGCAGCAGCTTCTTATTGTCCTTGATGGAGAGAAGATTCTTATAATGAAACAGCAGGTCGGAAAGGTAGGGATACAGCTTCCTCTCATTGAAGTTTTCCTTCACATACTGCAGATACGCCAGGAGCAGGTACTTTTTGTACTCAAAGTCCATTAACCCCTCTGTGAGCCAGTTTTTATTAAGATCTTTCATACTTAAGTATAACTATCTATAGCTTATACGCTGGAAAAACCCCTTTTGTTAAGGGCAAATATCTTTCCTGAACATTCGCCGGACTGACAGGTTTAAATCCTTTCATGACAGGCTTGCAGAAGATAACGAAAGAGATGTAGACAAAGTCTGAAATTTTGTCCGTAAATTGGAGGTTGGTGGCGCTGGCACAATTCATGCAAAGGCGGGATGTAATCAGTTTTTAATAAATCAATAATCATAAACTTTCAATAACAATGGCAAAACTTAGTATTAAACCACTGGCAGACAGGGTTCTTGTTGAACCGGCACCAGCGGAGCAAAAAACAGCTTCAGGTATCATAATTCCTGATACAGCTAAAGAAAAACCACAGAAAGGTTCTATCATCGCTGTAGGAACAGGCAAAAAAGATGAGCCTCTGACTGTAAAAGTCGGCGATACTGTTCTTTATGGTAAATATTCAGGAACTGAGATTACTGTGGAAGGTAAAGAATATCTGATCATGCGTGAATCAGACATCTTCGCAGTTCTTTAATCAAAAAAAATTAAAACTAAAAATCAAAAACTTTAAAATTATGGCCAAAAATATATTTTTCGATACCGATGCCCGCGAGAAGCTGAAGAAAGGCGTTGACGCATTAGCGGACGCCGTGAAGGTAACACTGGGACCAAAAGGAAGAAATGTTATCCTGGATAAAAAATTCGGCGCTCCTACCGTGACCAAAGACGGTGTAACGGTTGCAAAAGACATCGAATTAAAAGATCCTATCGAAAACATGGGAGCTCAGCTGGTGAAAGAAGTAGCTTCTAAAACGGCTGATTCTGCCGGAGACGGTACTACGACCGCTACGGTTCTTACTCAGGCAATATACAATGCCGGTATCAAGAATGTAGCAGCAGGCGCTAACCCAATGGATCTGAAAAGAGGGATTGACAAAGCGGTAATCGCCGTGGTAGAAAATCTGAAAAAGCAATCCAAAAAAATCAGCGGTTCTAATGAAATAGCACAAGTGGCTACGATCTCTGCCAACAACGATAAGGAAATCGGTAAAATGATTGCCGATGCGATGGATAAAGTGGGTAAAGACGGCGTCATTACTGTAGAAGAAGCGAAAGGAACTGAAACAGAAGTAAAAACTGTGGAAGGAATGCAATTCGACAGAGGATACCTCTCCCCTTACTTTGTGACCAACGCAGAGAAAATGGAAGCAGAACTTGACGCACCTTACATTCTGATCTATGATAAGAAAATCTCTTCTATGAAAGAGCTTCTTCCGATCCTTGAGCAGGTAGCTCAAACCGGAAGACCTTTGCTGATCATCGCAGAAGATATCGACGGCGAAGCGCTGGCTACGATCGTTGTGAACAAGATCAGAGGTGCTCTGAAGGTGGCAGCTGTAAAAGCTCCGGGTTTCGGCGACAGAAGAAAAGCCATGCTGGAAGATATCGCGGTTCTTACAGGAGGTACTGTGATTTCTGAAGAAGGCGGCTATAAGCTTGACAATGCTACCATCGAACTGCTTGGTACTGCTGAAAAGATCCATATCGACAAGGACAATACCACCATTGTCAACGGAAGCGGCAAAAAAGATGATATCAAGAAAAGAATCAATCAGATCAAGGCACAAGTAGAAAACACCTCGTCTGACTATGATAAAGAAAAACTTCAGGAGAGACTGGCAAAATTATCAGGAGGAGTTGCCATCCTTTACATAGGAGCCGCCACCGAAGTGGAAATGAAAGAAAAGAAAGACAGAGTGGACGACGCGCTGCATGCGACAAGAGCTGCCGTAGAAGAAGGTATCGTTCCCGGAGGTGGTGTTGCCCTGATCAGAGCTGCTGCCGTTCTGGAAAAACTAAAAGGTGAGAACGAAGATCAGACTACCGGTATCGCGATTATCAGAACAGCGATCGAAGCTCCTTTAAGAACCATTCTTGCAAACGCAGGTCTTGAAGCTTCGGTAATCGTTCAGAAAATCAAAGAAGGTAAAGATGATTTCGGATATAACGCGCGTGAAGATAAATATGAAAACATGGTTGCGGCCGGTATTATCGACCCAACCAAGGTAACACGTCTTGCGCTTGAAAATGCAGCCTCTATCGCTGCTCTTCTGCTGACTACCGAATGTGTGGTGGCGGATCAGCCTGAAGAAAAAGGTGCTTCTGCCATGCCTCCGATGGGCGGAGGAATGGGCGGCATGATGTAATATCCATTCTTTTTAGAAACTGAAATACCCCGGTACTTGCCGGGGTATTTTTTTATACCCAGCCGGGAATTAGTCCAAAAACAGTTTTTCTTGTATTTGGCTGATTCGTAGGACATTTTAAAATACGGGCTTAAAATACCATTTATGCCTTCTTAAGAGGCCTGACAATAAAGATCATATAGAGCCCAGATTTCCAAAATTCTGTAAAATACTCATCGAACTTATAGAATTGAATCAATTTGAGTTTGAGGCAATAGTCTCTTGGGAGAGAACTCATTCTTAGTATGTAATAAAAGTTTAAAGATTACAGGATTAAACAGGAATCTTTGTTGATCACTCTATTGTTTTTAGCTTGAAGCATTCCGAATTTTGTAGAGGAGGCTTTATTACTTTATGATCCACCAGGACATTACTACAGGCTGGGTTTTCGAACACTACCTGATTTATCTGTACATAAGCATTGCGGACTGCGATTGTATTATCTCCGATAAGGAACTAGACAATATCAGACTAAACGCATTCAAGTCGCTCAACGAAGAAAGAGCCTCCCTCCTCATCAAGGAAGTATACATAGAGTACCGCTCCCACACCCCCGAAGAAAAGAGAAATTACATTAAGGAAAATGCAGCGAAATATCTTCGCGCCGAAGCCATCCGGAACAAAGTCATCGAAGATCTTCATAACATCACCAACGAAGACGAAGAAAGCGAAGAGCGTATCATGTTCCGCTATATCAGGAAAGTAATTAATAATGCCCGGTAGGCAATTGACAATTAACAATTGA
>JBJMLY010000052.1:0-8244 GCA_045805025.1 Cytophagaceae bacterium
ACAAATTTTAAGGAACTGTCCATATCCTTTCCTTCAAATCCCATAAAGGCCCTGTTCACTTTATCTTTAGAATTCGCAAAAACTTTTGAGAAGAGATAATCGGCATAAGCACTATTCCCTGAGAAATTAGCCGCCGTCGCTTTATGAGAAAGTGCCCACCACTTTACCATGCTCTTTTCCTTTGAAGGTTCTATAAGCGAGTCGTACAAAGCAATGCAATCCCCCCATTGTCCTGTATTTCTTAGTGCTCTCACTATTTGGTAGGCATAGCGCAACTTAAGGAAGGAGCTGCCTGTGACAGAATACAAAGAGTCTCCTTCATGAATCAATTGCCGTATAGCATTAAAGTCTTTATCCCACTGATCATCTTCCCAGGGATCCATGCTGTAGTTTAAATATTCATTTTTCTTGGCGTACAGGATATAAGAAAATGCTTCCTTATTTTCATGTTCAATCAGGTAATTCAGAAAAGTGTTAGAACTCAATCCTGTATCTCTTGAATACTGGGCATATTTTTCATAAGAAATCAATTTTTCAGGTTCCGTATCGTAAAGGATTGCGTCGATATCCGCCATCGCTGCTTCTCCCTTACAATACTGAAACCATTCCTCCAGCACCAACCGTTCATCTTCTGATCTTTCCCCGGAAAGATCTTGATATTCTCCATTCAAAAAGGAAGTGGTGAAATAAAAAGGACTCATGCTTTTATCGGAAACAACTTCCGGATAGAACAGAGATATTCTGTATTCTTCCCTCAGCAGAAACCAGCCACATCCATGAATTACTTCCACCGAACAGCAAAGAAGCAAAAGGCTAACGGTAGCAATTATATACCTCATCGATTTTTTCATGGCCGTATTGATTAAATAGTATAGGATCAAAGTGAAATAAACACACATTGAGAGAGTCCTTCTTAAGAAGGGATCCTGTTATTTCAGATATTTTACACAGATCATCCTGCTCCGGTCCTTCAGCCCTCAGCAAATCTCCCTTCCTGAAATAGTTACCCAGAAAAACCGTATCGACTGAGCAACGATAGGTTCGTTCACGTCCTTTTTCAGGAATAAGAAACGGCAAAGCATCCATCGTCTTTCTGTCCAGATTATTCATAAGGCCTTTGAGTTTATTGTCGCTGTAAACGACACCCCAGGAGAATAAGGGCAGAGCAAGGTCAAGAGGCAATGGATAGGTGGAAGAGGCATTAACATATTTTTCAGCTTCTTTAAGATCCAGAATTGAATTGCTGGTTTCCGGATTATTGACGGCCGACATATTGTAAAACATGAGCAATCCTTTATCGACGGGCGGCACTCCTGTTTTTGTAAAATATTTCACCTGATGGAGTCTGATTGTTGCTGAAATTTCAATTCTATGATCGATACCAGGCTGAAGGCGCAGCTCTTTCAGCAAGCTAAAATATTTATCTTTTGTAGCATCAGACCAGTCGCAATCGATCTGCATTTCCGGAAATGAATCTATTTTATGATTTTTGCAGATCTTCAAAATTTTCCTGCAGATTCTTCTTGCCAGGAGAGAAATTTCTTCTTCCTTCGATTTTTTCAGCGTCTCATTCGTAATGAAAACCACAGGCACTACTTTCAATGAAGGAGGAACGCTGGTCTCAAAATTTACCTGAGCCACGGGAATAGCTCTGTGCAGATCATCCCAGGCAACATCAAAAAATTTCACATATACACGTCCAATTTTCAGACTGTCGAGCAATTTCTGATCTGCTTCGCTCAGCCTGAATACGCTTCGCCAATAGTATACGCTTCTACCCACCGTTCTTTTTTCTTTAACCTGACAGGAAAAAGCGGTGATTATTACGATAAGTACTAGTATTCTTGTCATGGCTTTATTTCGATTGGTGTTCCATTCTTTACACTTACCCATATCTCATCCATTTCCACATTGCTCACTGCGACGCAGCCCCAGGTCCAGTTAAAGCGGGCGTGTTCTTTTCCCCATACTTCCATTGCAGGATGTAAACCATGAATCATAATAGAACCGCCCGGATCGACTTTCTGCTTCTTTGCCCGCTTGATATCATCAGCATTGGGATAGGAAATATGAATGGATTTATAGCAGCTGCTTTTTGAATTTCTCCAGTCGAGAATATATTTCCCTTCCGGTGTTTTCCTGTCCCCTCCATTACTTTATCACCAACAGGGTTTTCGCCCAAAGCCACTTTATAGGTTCTCATCACTTTCCCTTTCCGAAACAGATACATTTTTTTCTCCGATTTAATCACCAGCACTTTATCGGTTTGCTGTAATGGAACCGGCTCCTGCTCCTTGTCCCGGCAGGCGGAGAGCAGGCTCATGAAAATAAAAAATGCTAGGCATTTCATGAGAGCGCCGGTTCCGGATTGGAAATTTTTTCTGCGTCCATACGCATCTTTTGCTTCCGCCGCCGCCTCTTTCTCCATCTGACTATCAGGAATACAAAAGCACCGAAGATTGCAACACCGATCAATGTATTCGTGGTATAGCTTCTGACCTTTGCCCAATAGACCTTTTCATATAAACGATCTCTCTGAGCTATCAGGCTGTCAAAATTCAAAGGCTGGTATTTCAGGGACAAGGTGTAAACGGGAATGGCATTTTCAATAAATCCGGTTACAGTCACAAGACGTCCGAGATCACTTAACAGGTTTGCCACCACAGGATCCGGGGCATCGACAAAGTTGATCCGTTCTGTCAATTGCCATACCAGCTCTTCTTTTATTTTATTCAATGAATCCAGTTCCTTTTTAGAATAGGACTTATCAAGCTCTACATATAGGCCAATGATTGAAGTATTCTTTAAATACAGTGGATTACGGTCCATCTGGATCTTTGTCTCCAGGATTTTCACATGAATCCATTCAGAACCGTTATGCGAGAGAGGATTGATCTCCACCGCTCTTTGGATATACTTCAATGCCTGTCTTGGATCGCCGTTTAACTCATAGGCAGTTCCGAGATTAGCATTGATATTATATTCATTGGGATACTGCCTGACCAGCTCCTTCAGAATCCCCAGCGACTCATAGGTTCTTCCCAGTTTCAGTAAAACAAGGGCATAGTCGGACTGAACTTTATAATTGTATTGTCCTTGTATAGATGCTTCCAGGGTAAGCCTTTTATTAGTAAGCTCCTCTTCGTTAAATCCATGGTAGAAGTGATAGCTATCATGGTATACACTGGTTGTAACCTGTTGACCATCTGCCCTGGTATAGCTATATCCTTCTTCGTATTCATTACCACAGGCGAAAATTCTGAAAGGAAGAATAAAGAACAGGATCAGAAATACGGTTCGTGCTTTCATGGCATTTTTTTCAACAAATCTAAATTTGAAAAATGATGAAAACCGGGGTATTGATTAAGTGTAAAGTTTTTTTGAGTGGGTGTAAATGGAACGCTACAATAACGGGGACTACTAAATAACGAGGCTGCGCAATGTTGTTAACTCACCTTATCCATTTTTCTTCTCCGAAAGAGAAGGGTGAAGGCACGCAATTACAAACCAAGATGCTTCATCAAAAGGTCTTTCTTGCGCACGGAAACGGGTACGTGGCTGTTGTCTTTCATCAGCACATAACTTTCCGTTTTAATGAATTCCCGCAGGTACTTAGGATTGATGAGGTGTGAATTGTGAACTCTGATAAAATCATGCTCCTGCAGCAGATCCTCAAATTCTTTAAGCGTACGGCTTACCAGGATTTGCTTCTGATCATTCAGGTAGAACAAGGTATAATTCCCCTGCGATTCGCAGCGCACAATATCTCCGATGGTCACCAGCTGAATTTTATCGCTGCTGTTGAGGGCAATCCTGGCCGAATGGTCTTTTGTCTTATTGATCCTTCCAAGGAGGATTTCAAGACTTTCCTTGAGCCCGTCAGGCTTCGAAGCCTCCTTTACCTTTTCCACCGCCTGAATAAGATCGTCATGATCAATGGGCTTTAGGAGGTAATCAATTGCGCTATATTTGAATGCTTTGATGGCATACTCATCAAAGGCAGTCGTAAATACGAATCGGAAAGAAATCTTTCCTTCACTCTTCAGCTTTTCAAGAAGTTCAAAACCCGTTCCGTCCGACATCTGGATGTCGAGGAAGACCAGCTCGGGTTTATAGCTGGCAATGGCCTCCAGGCCTGAGCTTACCCCCTGCGCTTCGCCCACGACCTTTAAATCCGGACAATATTTTTCAATATCGCTTCGAAGGGCGATTCTTGCTTTTTCAGCGTCGTCGATGATCAGGGCTCTTATCATGTAAGTAGTATATACGGACAAATCAGCACAACCATCGTACCTGAAGGATTACCTTGTACATCTTTCAGGTCGGTGATCTCTATTCTGATCTGATCAAAATTAAGCTTTTTGTTGATGATATTCAGTCTTTCCTGACTGATTGCAATGGCGCTCGATTTAGTAGATACCCCCTTGGTGCTTTTCAACCTGGCCGACTCCTGTCTTCCCACACCGTTATCTTCAATCGAACATTTCAGAAAATCTCCTTCCCTGGAAAACCGGATCTTTACATACCCTTCACCGCCCCTGGGCCCCAGGCCATGCAGGATGGAATTTTCTACAAAAGGCTGTATCAGCAAGGGAGGTATACCTGTAGCCGCACTTTCAATTTCTTCTGAGATTTCGATCAGCACCTGGAATTTCTTATCCATGCTCAGCTTTTCAAGATCTGTATAATTTCTTATCAGCTCCATTTCCTCTTCCAGACTCACAAAACTGTTCCTGGAATTCTCCAGCATAATTCGCATCAGTTTGGCGAAACGGGAAAGATATACCTTTGCATCTTCCGGTTTATTCTCCGAAATAAGCCCTTTGATGGAGTTCAGGCAATTAAACAAAAAGTGAGGATTCATCTGCAGGCGCAAAGCTTTCTGTTCAAGCTCCAGTAGATCTCTTTCCATCTCCAGCCTCTTCCTTTCCTTCTCGTTTTCCTTTCTCTGTTTCCTGGTCCGAGAAGAAATAAAATACCAGGAAAGTCCTGCGACGCTGAATACGGCCAGAACCCGGAACCACCACGTTTCCCAGAATGGCGGACTAATCGTAAATGAATACGAAGAAGGATTTTCACACCATATCCCCGCCTCATTGCAGGCTTTGACCCGGAACGTATAATTGCCGGGAGGAAGGTTGGAATAAACCGCCTCTCTCTTATCGGAGGGAGGGGACCATGCCTTATCAAAATTTTCCATCTTCCAGGTATACCGCACAGCTTCAGGATTACTTTGCTCAATACCTATAAAATCAAAGCTGAGGCGGTTCATGTTATAAGGCAGGCTCAAGGCATAGGGTAATGGATATTCACCCCGGATGTCCTTTCCATATTTTGTATTTTCTATTCTGTCAAAGAACAAATGAATACCTGTAATGTGTATCAGCGGACTCCTGATTGCTTTATCCTGATCCGGACGGTAACGGGTAATGCAGCTGACCGTTCCGAACCACAGATGACCTGACGTATCTTTACAGACAGAATTCTGAATCGTTTCTATTCCCTGAAATCCTTCAGGGCGCCCATAATGTCTGACGCTTTTGACATGACTATTGTCAAAGCTGATCTTGTCAAGACCATGCTCTGAACCAGCCCATAGATTTTTCTGATCATCCATAATCAGAGAGTAAATATTATTGGAAGAGAGACCTTGTCTTTTACTGATCAGTCCAAAAGATTTTCCATCGTAACTGATAATCCCTGCATCGGCTGTGCCAAAATATAGTATACCCTTCTCCCCTTCTACAATACTCCGGATCGTATTGCTTGGGAGACCGTTGGTTTTAGTATAGGTGATAATCTGAAGAGAATCGCCATGAAGACTGATGCGGCTGATTCCCCCTTCCGATGCCCCGGCCCAAATTTTTCCTGAAGAATCTGCGTACAAGATATTGATACGGTCGCTTTTCAAACCATCCTTCATCCGGATATTCCTGATCTTATATCTCCCATCATGAGCAGGCATAAGACAGGAGACACCGCCGCTGGCAGTGGCCAGCCAGATATTGCCGAAGGAATCGGAGGTAATAAAATTAATGAAGTCGCTGGCCAACCCATTCATTTTACTGTATTGCTTAAACGTTTTTCCATCGAAAGCATATACACCGTCTGAAAGAGTACCCAACCATAATGTTCCGGAGGTATCTTCATATAGACATTTCACTTTGGATGAATTAAAGCCATCTCTGGCAGCAAATCTTTTATAATATTTACCATCGTAACGGGTGATGCCCCCCTCGGAAGTAGCGAACCACATATTGCCGGCCCTGTCCTGCATCACTGAGAAAGCCCATTCTCCGAGTACTCCTTTTATAGCCGTATAATGCACAAATCTTTCCGCCGCCAGCTTGGCCACTCCTCCTCCGGGTGTTCCAAACCAGAAATCGCCGAAAGAATCCTTATTCATGGAAATCACTGCATCGTTGGGAAGACCTTCCCTCCTGGTATAGGTTGAAAAAACGAAGTCAGATCCGGTGAAAGTACATTTTGAAATACCGCTCGCAGTACCGAACCAGATGCTTCCCTTTTCTCCCGGCAGAGAACAAAAGACCGTGTTGCTGGCCAGTCCATCGGTGTAATAAATACTTTTTATTCCGCCGTTGCTCATACAACTGACGCCTGTTCCATAGGTGCAGAGCCAGATCCTGTTTTCAGAATCTTCCGAGATCGAGGTTATAATATTACCGGCTAATCCTTCATTTTTTGTGTAGAAGTCAGCCTTCCACTCTTTACCCGATAAAGAGAAGCGGTAAGCGCCGAAATCCGAACCGGCCCACACACATGATTTGGAATCTATAAATAAAGCCCTGGTTTTTTCAGAGAGTACGCCCAGCTTTCGCCCGAACCGGATGATGGTATCCTGCTCTAAATGAAAAATACCTTTGTCGGTGGCAATCCAGATAAGGCCGCTGGAGTCCTGCGCAAGACTGTTGATATGCCCGCTATACAAACCCTGCTGAGCAGAAAAGCTTCTGAACTTTCTGCCGTCAAAGAGACTCAACCCGTTGTCTGTGCCGATCCATAAATTTCCCTGCCTGTCGCACAAAAGCGCGTTGACATAATTATTGACAAGACCCTCGTCGGTGGTGTAGTTGTAAAAATTAATCCCATCAAAACGGCTCAGCCCTCCTCCTCTTGTTCCAAACCATACGTTGCCTCTGTAATCTTCCTCCACAGCATAAACCTGAGACTGAGCCAGTCCTTCTCCGATCGAGTAATTGCGAAAATTATACTGCTGAGCCCCACAGAAATGGACAATTGTGAAAGCAAAAACGATATGTAAAAAAATTCTAAACGCCGGAATCCTTATTTGTTTTCTTCCAGATTAAAAACAAGAATCCTCCCCTGTTCATCCAGCACGGCACAACGATCTTTTCTAGGACCTTGCAGAATGGACACAATAGTATGGGGAACATCAAAATGGTTTTCCTTCACGTAATTTCTTCCTTTCTCCAGCACCCTGTATATGGCAAGTCCGGAATTAAAAGCGACAGCGAGAAGGTCAGACCCGATAAATCTCATATCAATTGGAGATTTATCCTCCGGCAATGAAATATGCCCGCTCCAGTCTTCAAAATCCTGACTGATACACCGGACCGTATCCCCGCTATTGACAGCAATCATATAACTGCTGAATTCCGCAGAAATCACGATCATTTTAATCATGTCATTCATATCAATACGTTCGCCTCGCCCATCTTCGCTTATTTTTAACAGATAATTTCCTTTAGACGAATAATAAGTCTTGTTACGATAGAGCATTCCCGAAAAAGGTTTGTAATACCTATAGAGTGTTTCCGTTTTAAAGTGGCATACTTCAGAACCTTTTAATGTATTATTGGCATTGTAATGATGCAGCGTCATGGAGCTAGGGCTTCCCTCCAGGACTGTATAACCATCAGAATTCACAGTAATTCCAATAGGGTTTGCAGAGATCCCTCCCGATGTCCTGACCAGCAGCTCCTCATCAAAATATTTATTTTTACTCAGAAACTTATGTCCCAGGGATATTCCTTTGGCGGCATGGATCATAACAACATTACTCTGATACTGGTCGGCAATCAGAAAATATTCATCTTCCGCCACTTCCTCTTCCCAGGAATAATATTCAAAATTCCCATACCAGTTACCCCGGGCCAGCTGCAACCTGGAATTTTTTATTCCGAGAAACACAAACTGATTCCGGTGACAAACTGCCTCAAGCCATTTTACGCTGCGGTCAAGCTGCAGTTCCGCAGAGGCTGT
>JBJMLY010000053.1:0-5854 GCA_045805025.1 Cytophagaceae bacterium
AAAAAGGGCTTCCCTTCCCGGTCATACACCACGATGTCGCTTCTTTTCTGCAATTCATTATATTTAAGTCCGGATTCAAGGCTGATCAGGGATTTTGGATAGTTGTAGTGCTGAATCAGAAGATTTACAAAGTGCTGGCGCACCCACTCTTCCGGCGTCAATACGATGTATTTCTTCCGGAGCGCATCAAAGATCTCAGTTTTACCGTTGCTCTCTTGAATTTTAACATCAAATTGAGGTAAATTGAGCTTCTGCATACATCAAAATTAAGAATTTAGGCATTAAATAAGCATGAAAACCAAAGAAGAAATCGTAAGAGACTGGTTGCCAAGGTATACAGGTACACCGCTGGAAGGATTCGGAGAATATATTCTTCTCACCAATTTTATCAACTACGTGGAAATGTTCGCCGAAAAATTCGGTGTGGAGATCATCGGCAGAAATAAACCCATGCAGACTGCGACTGCTCATAACATTACCATCATCAACTTCGGGATGGGCAGTGCTGTAGCGGCAACGGTGATGGACCTGCTTTCAGCCATCCAGCCCAAGGCGGCTCTTTTTCTGGGGAAATGCGGAGGGCTTAAAAAAACCAAGCTGGGAGACCTGGTGCTGCCGATCGCGGCGATACGGGGAGAAGGTACCAGCGACGACTATGCTCCGCCTGAAATCCCGGCCCTGCCCTCCTTCCGTTTACAGAAAGCGGTTTCTTCCACCATTCGTAAATTTGAACGCGATTACTGGACAGGAACTGTCTATACAACCAACCGCCGGGTCTGGGAGCATGACGAAAAATTCAAGGAATACCTGAGAGAGCTTCGCACGATGGCCATCGATATGGAAACAGCTACTATTTTCATTGTAGGCTTTGTCAACAGCATTCCTCACGGCGCCTTGCTGCTGGTATCCGATAACCCGATGGACCCTGAAGGTGTGAAAACCTCGAAGAGCGATGTGGGCGTGACCGAAAAATTCGCCAAAACACATCTTGAAATCGGAATCGAAGCCTTAAAAGAACTCATCAACTCAGGAGAATCGGTGAAGCACCTGATCTTCGAATAGCTGCCCAGGCTTTCATCTGATGACTCACACTCTGCTAATATAAACTAACGAATCCCTCAGTCATCGGATGAATAAAACGGGCATAATAAGACATAGTCATCCGATGACTGATACACCTTTCATTCATTAAGCTTTGCCTATAAGGCATCGCATGACTTATAAATTTCTTTCGTTCTTCCGAAAAAAACCGGAACTTAGCAGGAGAATTTTTATTTCTTTTATTCATGAATCATTTTCTCAAAATATTCCTGATCATCCTTGGTGTCATTATCGCAGCAGTAGGAATCACACTTACCGTATTGCAAGTCAGCTACCCTAAAGCCGGCGAAGCTCCTGTCATCAAAGTAGACTCTTCTCCTGCGCAGATTGAACGGGGTAAATACCTGGCAAATCACGTAGCCGTGTGTGTGGACTGCCACAGTCAGAGAGACTGGAATTCCTTTGCGGGTCCTCTGATTCCAGGCACAGAAGGAAGAGGCGGCGAAGAATTCAATGAAAAATATGGATTTCCGGGTACGTTCTTTTCCAAAAATATCACACCCGCTGGTATCGGAAGCTGGACCGACGGGGAGATCTACCGAGCCATCACATCCGGCGTGAGCAGGAACGGTGAGCCCTTTTTTCCGGTTATGCCCTATATAAATTATAACAGCATGGATACGGAAGACGCTCATGCCATCATTGCCTACCTGCGCACCTTAAAACCCATCGAAAATAAAGTACCTGAATCCAGGCCGAATTTCCCGGTCAACTTTATCCTGCGCACGATGCCCAAGCCTGCGCAGCCGCAAAAAAGACCCGGGGCTTCGGACGTCCTGGCCTATGGAAAATATTTAACCAATCTGGCCGCCTGCGACGGATGCCATACTCCTCAGGAAAAAGGAAAAGCGATTGAAGGCATGTACATGGCCGGAGGCTTTGAATTTCCCTTATTCACAGGAGGTGTTGTCAGGTCGGCAAATTTAACATCCGACAAGGAAACAGGAATCGGCAACTGGAGCAAAGCGTCTTTTATCAGCCGATTTAAAACCTATGCAGATTCTTCCATGCAGCATATCCCGGCCGAAAAAGGAAAGTTCAACACCTTTATGCCCTGGATCATGTACTCAGGCATGTCGGAAGAAGATCTGGGAGCCATCTATACCTATCTGCAAAGTGTTCCCGCTATAAAAAACGAAGTGGAGAAATTTAGCCCAAAGGTGGGTAAGTAGAGGTTGATCATTATCTTCAGTCGGGATCAGGCGATGGTAACATCCTGAAACGGTTTTCATCGCATACTAAGTACATAGTCGTCAGAGATCCCCGCCTTCACGGAGATGACAATGGTGATTATTGCAGCTGAGTGTTATTGATGATTGCTGAAGTAGACTTTAAAGGTAGATCCCTTCCCTACTTTACTTTCCACTTCAATCTTCCCTCCTGAATTGCTTACAATTCTTTTCACAATATAAAGCCCGATTCCCGAGCCTTCCACATGGTCGTGAAGTCTCTTAAACATAGAGAAAATTTTACTTTCCTCTTTCATATCCATTCCTAGTCCATTGTCTTTCACACTCAGCACGGCATAATCGCCCTGGATAATGGTGTGAATGCTGATCTTAGGCTTTCTTTCAGGCGAACGGTATTTGATCGCGTTGCTTAGGAGGTTGTATAGAATGCTCTTGAAATTCTTCTTCGAAAAACGGATTTCAGAACAACTACTAAAGTCTGACTTTATTTCAGCGCCTGTGCTGAAGATCAGTTCCTGTATGCTCAGCTTCACATCCTCCAGCACTTCTCCGATATCCACCGCTTCAATTTCAGAATCCAGATTTTTCTGAATCTTGGTGATTTCTGTAAGATCCTGAATGGTGGCTTTAAACCGGTTGATGGATTTGTTGATCATTTCAAGCAGGATCATGACGTCCTGGGTATGCGATTGAGGATCCTTGATGCAATCGTTCAGGGCATTCATCAGTCCTTCAATGTTGGACACCGGAGCTTTCAGATCGTGAGAAGCCGTGTAGACAAAGTTGTCTAGGTCGTTATTTACCTTCTTTAGCTCGGAGTTCATGGTTTCCAGCTCCAGATTTTTATTAAGAAGCTCCTCTGTTCTTTCCTTTACCCTTTCTTCGAGCTCTGCGTTGATCATCTGCAGGTTCTGCTCATGAGCAATCAGCTGATGATTCTTTTTATACAGCTCGACGAATACCGATACTTTAGCCCGCAGCAACTCCGGATTGATGGGTTTATAAATATAATCCACCCCGCCGGTCTTATATCCTTTAAAAACATAATCGTCGCTGTAATTATTGGCCGTGATAAATATGATTGGGATCTGTCTCAGCCTTTCCCTTTCATAAATCAGTGCGGCGGTTTCAAATCCGTTCAGTATCGGCATTTCCACATCCATCAGGATCAGCGTAAAATCAGTTTCCTTCAGCAGTACCTTCAGGGCGTCATGCCCCGAGCTTGCTTTATGGATCTGATATCCGTCCTGATCCAGGACCGTCTGAATTGAAAATAGGTTATCCGCCCGGTCATCGACCAGTAAAATTTTAATTTCAGGCTTACTATCCAGCTTTACTTTACTCACCCTCTAATCTATAAAAATTTTGTTTCTCATTTAAATAACCACACCCTCATCAAAGATAAAAGCTGATCTATTTTTACCGGCTTCGTAATATAATCGGAAGCACCGGCATCAATACATTTCTGTCTGTCACCTTTCATTGCCTTAGCCGTTACAGCAATAATCGGAAGACTGTTGTTTTTGTTTTCACGTCTGATCTTTTGAGTAGTTTCATACCCATCCATTTCAGGCATCATGATGTCCATCAATACCAGATCGATATCTTTTCCGTCGTTCAGGATGCTGATAGCCTCCTTACCGCTTTCCGCCGTGATCGCATTGATGTTATAACGCTCAAAGGCGGTGGTCAGGGCAAACAGGTTACGTACGTCGTCATCCACCACGAGTACATTCTTTCCATTCAGAATGTCCTCTTTGATACGGATGTTCTCGATCATCCTCTTGACATTCGCAGGCAGCTCCTTGTGATTGATGTGCAGATGCTCGATGGTTTCCTCCACCAGGCGTTCAGGTGAGGTTACATCTTTCAGAAGCACATTGTTGGCGATTTTCTTCAGCCCTTTCATCTCGTCGGCTGTAAAATCTTTGGCCGAATAGATAATCGTCGGAGTCATCTGCAGTTGCTTCTTGCTGTTCATCTGTTTGATCAGGTCATTGATGGACATGTCAGGGAGCATATAATCCATAATGATGGCATCGAAGGATTCTGCCTGCCATAGACTCATGGCGTCTTTTCCGCTCGGAGCGGCAAAGATCTTCACCATATCCATTCCTGTAAACATGCGTGCGATCTGGGAAGAATCTATTTCGTTGTCTTCCACGATCAGGACGTTCTTCACCTTTTTCTCGTTGAAAGTTACGATATCCTTGAACAGCTCGTTCAGGTCTTCGTTCTTCAGTGGTTTCAGCAGGAAACTTCTGGCACCTCTCATATAGGCCAGGCCTCTGTTTTCCTCTCCTGAGATCAGGTGAATCGGAATGTGGCGTAGATTCAGGTCGTTCTTGAACAGATCCAGCACTCTCCACCCACTGGCACCTGGAAGCTTCACATCCAGGGTAATGGCAATCGGTTTATAATTATTCGCGAAGAAAAATACTTCGCTGTAGTTAACAGCCACCACCGCTTTGAGATTCGACTCATGCGCTTTTTCAATCATGATCTTGGCAAACCTCATATCGTCTTCCACCACCAGCAGCACTTTGTCCTGAGGCAGGATATTACTTCTGTCGTCGCCGGTTTCATTGGCGATTTCATTGATCATATCCATGTCGCCACCGTCCATCAGGCTTGAATGCCCGATCGGACTAAGCATATGGTTATAGGTGTTTGTGCCATTTTCCCCATGAGCGGCTTTCTCCAGCGATAGCATGGTACTTTCCTTTTTGGCTTTTTGCTTCACATCTACTGCTACTCCATCCAGCGGCAGGAAAAGCGTAAAGACGCTTCCCTTGTCCGGCTCGCTTTCCAGCTCCAGTGATCCGCCGAGAAGCTCTGCCAGTCCGCGGCTGATGGAAAGTCCGAGTCCTGTTCCTCCATACTTACGGCTGGTAGAACCTTCCGCCTGCTGGAATGCCTCGAAGATCAGGTTCTGCTTGTCCTTCGGAATACCGATACCGGTATCTGAGATCGCGAAGGCAATAACGGTCTTGGCATTATCCAGAACCGGATTATGAGTCTTCCAGTTGCCTTTGCTTGCTTTAGAGATCTTCAGCTTCACTTCACCCTTCTCAGTAAACTTAAAGGCATTTGAAAGCATGTTCTTGAGGATCTGGTTCAGACGCTGAGAGTCTGTTTCAATCGCTTCAGGCAGATCTTTCTGCACATCGACAATAAATTTAAGCTGCTTGGTTTCTGAGATCGGTTTGAACGTCGTCTGTGCGAATGAAGTAATCTCGCTGAAACGTACGCTGAACATATTGATGGAAATATATCCTGACTCGATCTTTGAAAGGTCGAGGATATCGTTGATCAGCTGGATCAAGTCTTCTCCGCATGAGTGGATGGTTTTGGCAAAGCTGATCTGCTTGTCGTTCAGGTTACCGTCGTGGTTTTCATACAGCTGCTGGGCAAGGATCAGCAAGCTGTTCAGAGGCGTTCTGAGCTCGTGCGACATATTCGCAAGGAACTCAGATTTATATTTAGAAGTGAGTGTTAGCTGTTCCGCTTTTTCTTCGAGCGATCTTCTCGCTTCTTCCACTTCCTTGTTCTTCGCTTCCACT
>JBJMLY010000054.1:0-13999 GCA_045805025.1 Cytophagaceae bacterium
CGGCATAGGTATAGGACGGGAAGAAGGTAGTAGCATCTGAAAGTGCCAGGTTTCTGTTCGTTCTTCCGAACATGCTGCTAAGCTTGATGTCGTATGGCAGCAGACTTGCATTGACTACAAAGCCCTGGAAGGGAGCGGTACCGATTGCCATCTGACTTCCCAGATTGGCGGCCATGGCATAATAGGTTTCATAACGTTCGAAGGATTTTCTGTACCAGTCCCAGGGAAGCCTGTCGAAATAATCATCTCTGTATTCAGGCTGAGAGACCGTGAATCTGCTGACACCGCTCCAGAGAACCGTACCGGCGGCAAGGCTTACTTTTAAATCTCTGGTATTGTAATTACCGGTAAAGAACAGCTTTTGTCTGGCGCTGATATTTCTGGCAAGATCGCCCTGGGGGTCTCCCGTGAAATTATGAGCAAAGGAATATCCGACAAAATAATTAAATCTTGGAGATACTTTGGAGCTTAAGCTAAGCTCCAGCAAAGGGTAACCTCCCGTACTGATCGTTCCCGCATTGGCCAATGGATAATCGAGGAAGGAAATATTCCTGTCGCTGGTGATCATATCGTCGTACGATTTATCCATATGACGGAAATACGTGATAAATCTCATGACACCCGAAATTACCAGTTTATCCTGGGTAATGGCGGTTTTTGAAGGCATGGTATCCGATACCCATGAAGGCACCGATAACGAATCTGCCATGATGGTTTTATTTAGCCTGACTTTCTTTAAACCCAGCGAGTTAAAGCTCAGGAACTGATGATACGTTCTGCTGCTGTCGGGAATCGTATCCGTATCTGCCGTTGTTCGCGGTGAAGCAATAGCAGAACCTGTAAGAACAATGCTGTTGATGAACAGGACTGCCGAGGTTAGTCTTAGCGCGAAAGCTCCGCTTCTGTATTTGAAAAAATCGGTCATTTATAAATTTTTATTAAGAAACATTCAGACAATTTTTACTTCTAATACCATCTCTTTTTGATCCTTTTCTTTTCGCATGGCTTCAGCACATCCACCAGTACATCCGCCAGGGGAGTTGATTTAATCAATCCTGATCCGGGTTTTCTTTCGACATAATCACCGGTCACATCCCAGATAATCACCCCCGCCATATTCTTATCTCTGACATATTCCGCTTTCAGCCGGATGGATCTTTCATTATCGTACGTTACAAATGTGTTGATCTTTTTCCCGGTGAGGTAAGGCACCTTGGCGGTATCGTCCCAATGGTCATCGAACTTATCCATAGCCAGGAGTATATTGAAATACTGAGGCATGCCTTCGTCCCTGGCAAATGTAATTTTGTCTTCCTTGCCGCTGTGAGTCGCATACAATTCAGGTTTTCCCTGCGTGGTGAAGGTTCTTCCGTAAAAGGCCACCCCCATATTTATTTTTTCAGAGGGTACGCCGAATTTTTGTGTGAGCGTATTATAGGTGCGCTCGTAGCTGCCCGGAGAACCCTTGGCTGGCATATTTAAAGGACTGTTATGGTTGGTTTCGGAGCTCCAGGTACCGTTGAAGTCGTAAGTCATCATATTCAGGTAATCCAGAATATTTTTGATTTTCTCATATTCGATGTTCTCGAATTGCTGATCGCCGCAGCCCAGGGCCGCCGTCAGCAGCATTTTCTGATTAATGTTTTTACCCACTGCATCGATCGAGTCTCTGATCGCCTGCATGAAGAGCGTAAAGTTCTTTTTGTCAGCGGGAGTACCTTTGTGGTCTGTATAGCCCGGGTATTCCCAGTCAATATCTATACCATCAAAATGGAATGATCTGATCAGCTCGGCGCACTGAGAGGCAAACCGGTGTCTTTTAACCGAGTCGGCAGCAATCATGGGAAACTTATCGGAAAGAGTCCAGCCTCCGATTGAAGGAATAATCTTCACACCCCAGGCATGCCCGATATCAATCAGGGAAGTATTGGCAATATAGGCAGGCTGAACCGGACTTGACCAGTCGTACTTGCCTCTGAGCAGTACGCTATCAGCCCAGGCATCGGTTCCCCAGATATTTCCATTATCATCCGGAGCGAAAAATGCATAGTTAATGATGGTGTACTGTTTGTAGTTCAGATTATCCGGACTCAATAGTTCCGCTCTGTTATACCATTGCCAGGAAGGATAATAGCCTATGATCTCTTTACAATTCTGAGATGAAGCCTTGAATCCGAAAAAAGAAAGGAAGCAAAATGATAAAGCAAAAATAATAGGTGATGGATTTTTCATTCTGTTTATAGTAAGGTTTATCATATCTAAAATCTCAAATTTTTCTTTTTCCGGCATACACTATATATAGTATAGTAATGTGCCAGATGTATTTCCTTATGACTTCCCGGAACCAGCTCCAAATCCTGCTACGGTTCAAATGTAAAAAGCAGATTCCATGAAGGTAAATAAAACAACATAAACTGTTGCTTTAGTACCAAAAAACACAAGCGTTTTTTCACTAAAAATTACGCTTGGATATTTTTACAAATACGTCATTTTATTAAAAATAGGCAGTTTGCAGGCTTTCTAAATTCTTTATTACGCAATAATAAAATAATAGTTTTTAATTAAGGGCACTTCATCTTTAAAGAGTAAAAGTTTACAGGAAATTCAGGAGGAAATTCTTAGACCTGGGATGATAACAAGTAGATACAGCCCAAGGCTGAAAATCAATCAGCAAGAGTATCAGAATGGGTAAAAAAAACCGATAGAAAGAAGTATTTTCTGCTGTCGAAGCGAAGATTATCGACTTACAAAACAATTTTATTGATGCGCATTATCCCGGTGCAGCTTATTCAGGCTCATGAGCCATATAAATACCCTTAAAAAGCGCTTCCCATAGCTTTAATATGAAGCATATGAGATTTGAATGCTGAGAAAAAGGAAGAATATTCAATGTATTTAATATTAAACTCTTCACAGGTCTCTTTGACCAGCTGATTGATCCTTGGGTAATGAATATGACTTACTTTCGGAAAGAGATGATGTTCTACCTGAAAATTAAGACCTCCGACGAGCCAGGAAATAATCTTATTATTGGTTGAAAAATTGGCTGTCGTGCTTATCTGATGAATAGCCCACTCCTGCTCGATTGAATTTGACTGCGGATCAGGCAGAGGAAACTGGGTATCCTCTACCACATGTGCCAGCTGAAACACGACGCTGATCGATAAGCCGCAAATAAATACAATGATTGAAAAGCCGATAATTGTATTTAAAAAGCCGGTAAACAGGATCGGAATACCTATATACATAGTCACGTAAAATAATTTCGTCATCCAGAAAATAGCGTGTTCTTTAAACGACATCCTCATGGTCGCACTGGCATTTGCTGAACTGGCGTGAATGTATTTAACAAAGTCATCGTAAAAAATCCATGTGACATACGACATGCCGTAGAGAAAAACCCAATAAATATGCTGAAAACGATGAAACCAGCGCTTTTTCTGGTCTTTATGCAGGCGCATGAAAGGCTCGATGTCGATATCTGAATCCATGCCGGCAATATTGGTATAGGTATGGTGATTGATGTTGTGCTTGGTTTTCCAGAAATGGATGCTGCCTCCCAATATATTCAGAAAATGACCGGAAATCATATTCAGCCATTTGTATTTTGAAAAGCTCATATGTCCGCCTTCATGCATAATATTAAACCCTATCACCCCCATGTTGACTCCGAGGAGGCAGCAGATCATGATCGATAGGAATGTACCTGGGGTAAAGAAAACCAGGGTCAGGTAAAAAACGGTTGCGGAACTCAGCTGTATGAGACCCTTTAGATAAAGCCTGCGGTTGCCCGAGGTATGGATATTATTATTGGAAAAATAATGGTTGACTTTTTCTTTCAGTGTAGCAAAAAATTGCGTTTGCTGGTTATTAAATGATACTTTGGCCATTTAGAGGAATTTTCGGGGGAAAGGTATGATTATATAACGTGAATGCGAAATATTCGTTCCTGAAACACCATCAATCTCTTATTCTATGATTAGTTTCCTTTTTCAAAATCAGCAATCTCAGGAAATAACTTATTATAAAACACTCGTAATCAAAATATAACAAGCGGCAACAGGGTAAACCAGGATAAGATGTACACCGGCCCGCTTGCTAAGGAAATGGAGCGTTGAATAACGCTCCATCAACAGTAGCAGTGATATTTTTACTTACCGAGCTTTACAATTCTGAAGGTCTGAACTCCTTCCTCTGTTCTGACTTCCAGCACATATACTCCATCGGGAAGGGTTTGTCCGACGGTTATTGTGCCGTTGCTTTCTATGCCATTCGCCGAATAGAAAATTTCTCCGCGCATATCGAAAATCCTCAAATTCACTTTGTGGTTATAGCCGCTCTTCAGCACTACATTCGTCCCGTTCTCAAAAGGATTCGGATAGACACTTACCATGCTTCCTTTGATATTATTTACAGCGATCGAATTGGAAGTAGTACCTCTTCCATTTTTATCCACCTGCACCAGCCTGTAATAGACTACCTCAAAGGGAGGATTATTATCAGTAAGGCTATAGCTATTGGTGCTGCTGCTGGTTCCATTGCCTGCCACTTTACCGATATTTTCATAATGCTCTCCATCGACAGAACGCTGAATCAGGAAGTAATCGTTGTTGCTTTCTGATGTGGTATTCCAAGTCAAAAACACATTACTGAGGTTAGCTCTTCCTGAGAAGTTGACGAGGCTTACAGGTAAAGCAGCGCATGAGCCACCTACTTCAGCAACAACAGGAACCCTTCCACAACCCATGTCGTAGCTGACCTGCCAGTCAAATAAGCTTGGGTAAGAACTACTGGCAGAAGAACTATTGGTTGTTGAATTTATTTTTAAGAAACTGCTCCAGGTGGATGGGTACGTAAACCCTGAATAAGAAACAGGCACCTTATTTCCGGTGATGTTAATATCATATCCTGTGCCTGCCGGAATTACGAAAGGTGTTGCAAACGTAAACGTATATGTTTGAGTGCCGGGGCCGCAAGGTCCTGCTGTACCTGTCCTTGTCTGGTTATAGCCTGTACCGGGGTTCGTAATAGTTATAGTATAAGTAACGCTTCCAGCGCATGTGTTCGCAAAATACTCGGCAGTCAGCCCCAGCAGATTGATACTTTGGGTAAGGTCAAAAAATACATCGATGGTAGCTATATTTGCTGTTCCACCGAATGAACCTGCATTCGCCTGGGCCAGTGAAGGACCAATGGTAGCCTGATACAAACCATTATCTTTTACCCAATAAGTAGTCGTAGCACAAATGGAAGGCGTTGTAAAAGAACTTGTAGCTGTTCCACCTGCTAAAGGAGATCCACCCGTTTGATTTGCATACCAGTCATACGTTCCTCCATTTCCGCCCGAGACAGAGAGTGACACAGTACCACAACCATTTCTGCATCCATCGACAACGACAGGCTGGGTGGTCGTAAGAGTAATTGATGCTGAAGTAGGGCCGCATGCCCCCGCGGTAGCTGTAAGCGTATAGGTTCCTGCCGCAGTTACATTATTAAGATAAGCTGTTGTTTCTCCTGTAATATTTGATCCGTTCAGTGTCCATTGCCAGGTTGTAGCTGCGGGGAAAGTGGCAACATTAGAAGGGGAAAGATTAATGAATGCCGGGTTGCAAAGCTGCTGGTTCGGACCAAGATATGGTGTAGGAAATGCGGTGGTCATAATCATCGCATCTGTTACAGAGCAATAATCAAAACCAGCTACTACCGAGTCAACCACTACGCTATAAGTACCGGCCGCAGCTGGGTTAACCACTAATGTTGGATTGGTAGCTCCCGCGATCAGGATTCCATTTTTGTACCATTTAAATGTTTTATTGGTATTAGAAAGTGTACCATTTGATAAGGTGATAGAAGTTTGTCCGCAAATAGTCTGATCGGGCCCTAAATCAGCAGGGGAACAGCAACCTTTCTGAGGTACTGCTTGTCCGGCAGCCGCAACGGTCTGTGCAGAACCTGTGCAACTTGTCCCGGGTACCGCTCCATAGGTAGTACCACCGGCACAGCTATTATCATTAGAAAGTGGCAAACTGGCATCCGTAGCAGGATTTGTATTAGGGCTAGGCCTTTGAACCCCGATATTTCCACCAAGCGCTGAAATTGTCACATTCGGCGTAACGCCTCTTGTTCTTACTAATCCACCACCACCACCGCCGCCATTACCATGGCAGGTATTCGGCTGATCCTGGTTCCCGCCCTTTCCTCCATTCGCTCTGACTGTCAATGACCCGATGGTATAATTAGTTACATCCAGTATAATGCTTCCGCCACCACCACCGGCTCCTGTGGCATCCACAGTACCTGAAAATGGTGCTATATTATTAGCTACTCCCCGCCCGGCATTTGCAGAGATGGTTCCGCTTGTACCTGCAATGGTAGGCGCCGTGATAATGATAATACCCCCTCCATTGCCTCCGGGCGTTGCATCACCACCGTCTCCATTACCTGCGCCGCCGCCGCCGCCCATAAAAACCTGGTTAGCGCCGGCAGTGAGTGGATAACCCCCAATACCATGCATTCTGGCGGGTTGGCCTGTCGCTGTTCCGTTCCCAGCAGCATACACAGGGACACAACCTGTAAATTTAGGATTAACACCACAAGCGGTATATTGCTGGGAAAATTCATAGCCTCCCCGGCCGCCGGCACAAATATTGGAACCTCCTCCTGCACCTGAATTCCAACCACCTCCTGAACCACCGCCGTTGGCCAGAGCTCCTCTTCCATACCGGAGATTTACAGCCCCGCCCGCAATTCCTTCACCCCGCACGCCTGTAGACGGCGTGTTAATATTGTTGGTGGAATAAACTCCAAAACCCGCAATGCCTCCAAATACCCCAAAGTTTAATTTGGAATCGGGAGCTGCTCCTCCTTTAGTGGGCGCCCCGGGACGAATTACGTTTCCTCCTCCCAGAAATCCGCTGGAATCCATTTCGATTTTAGCGCCATTCAATGTGAGTGTTCCTAAAACCTCAAAGACCATGACACCTCCTGTTTTGGTTGTACTGTTCCATGGTGTACCGGTCTTTACACCTGTCACAGTTAAATTTGCAAATTGAGGTACTGTAACCAATTGCACGCTTCCGGCCGGATTGTATGCATTAATAAGATTTTGAGAAAAAGTCACCGTACTGCCGACCTTAGTGGCGATGTACGAATATTCATAATTACCAGCGCCGCTATAACTTGTTATGCTTCCGAATACGGGTTTACTATTATCATTGGTAGCTGAATCCGTTAAACTAACAGTAGCGCCCTGCATCTGGATAATCAAGACTTTGTCTCCTACATTGAAAGGACCGGGATTCGCTAAGGTAAAGGTTGTGATATTGGCAATATTCTCAGGACAAGTGATATTCTGTAAAGCCATAGAAGGAGTGATGGCAGTAACAGCAGAAAATTGATTGGTAAGAGCGGTACATCCCAACCCTGCAGTTTGGGTACTGATGGTCACATTAGAGGAAGATGTACACGCCCCATCAACGATGGTCCATTTGAATACATTATCACCGGGCTGCGTTAAACCAGTTACCCCTGAAGTGGCGCTTCCCGGTGTTGTAATGGCACCTGTGCCGGAAACTAAAGTCCAGGTACCGGTAATATTAGGATCGGTAATAGCAGTGGCGGCAAAAGTGGAAGAATTGGTACAAATAAGCTGGTCGGCACCCGCATTAGCGCTTGGAAATGGAGAAGAAATGAGTGTTCCATAAGGAAAGCCGACTGATCCATTTATAACTGCCGTTCCGCCATTTCTGGTAATCTGGCTGGAGCTGGTAATGGCAGTTATACCCCTTACCTTTATACCACTGATCGTCATGACATCTATAGCAGCCCCACAACCACCTCCGAAACAATTTGAAAAAGTCACAGTGATCTGAGTTGCGGTAACCCCGATAGAAGCAGCAGTGATATTATTCCCCGCCGTAAATGAAACTGAACCTACTCCCGGCTGAAACTCAAAATTTGCCGGAGCCTGTAGTATCAAAGTAACACCAGCCTGAGCCGCACCATTACCAAAATCAGTATTACCTCCTTCGGTTATGACAATATTTCCAAGAGATACATAAGCGGTGGGGAAAGTAGTACAGGGATAAACTGTAGCGGGTGGATTAGAAATAACTACCGCAGCGCTGGCATTCGTAAGAATTAAAGAATACACAAATAAAAATGCTATATATGTATTCTTCAAGAAGCCTGTGAATGGGCCGAATTTTTTTAGAATCCTCATATAATTTAACCGGTTAATACCATGCTATACGGATTCTAATTAAAAAAGGCTGCATTCTTTATAAATAATCCATGATTTATTTGAATATATAATATATTGAAAGCGAATATATTGTGACTTTATGAAATGCAATTGTGCTTTTAGCCTACTTCCCAGCTGCAATCTTCCATCCATAAGGACGGATTTTCGACTTCCCCCTGATGACATATAATAATGAAGGCATCCTTCTCATCCTTACATGAAGATGATTTATCGGAACAATAAAAAAGGTCATCTCCCCTTCCGGAAAGATGACCTTTTATGCTTGCTTCCGATTTACTATTCGGTGAATTTATGTCTTACAAACCCTTCGATAGCGGCGTATTGTGCCAGTCCGAGTTTATTGTAAAGAGCTGCGGTACCCGCATTTCTTTCTTCGGCTCTTTGCCAGAATTCTCTGGAGTCTGATCCCTGGAATACCACGCCGTCTTTCTGAGACTGGTGTTTGAATATTCCGTGGCGTTTCTGCATCACCTGATCCGGGCTCATCGGGATGGCCATTTCGATATCGTGGATATCAAATTCAGCCCATGCTCCGCTATACAGCCATAGCCAGCAGTCTTTCATCCATGCTTTGCTTTTCAGCTTGGTCATGGCAGCCAGCACGGCATCAAGACATACCTTGTGCGTTCCATGCGGATCGGCCAGGTCGCCGGCTGCATACACCTGATGCGGCTGGATTTTTTCCAGCAGATCCATGGTCAGCTTGATATCTTCATCGCCCAGCGGTTTCTTCTGAGTCAATCCGGTTTCATAGAAAGGAAGGTTCATGAAGTGTGCATTTTCTTCCGGAATTCCTACGAAACGGCAGGTAGCTTTCGCTTCGGTCTTTCTGATATATCCTTTTACCTTTCTGATTTCATCGGTATCTTTTTCGCTCTTCTTCTTATTCTTGATAAAGTCGATCGCCTCGTTGAAGAACTTACTTGATTTATTATCCTTGTCGATATTGAATTCATGGTTGAATTCTCTAACGAATTCGGAGAATCTGATCGCTTCGTCGTCAGACACCGCAATATTTCCGGAAGTCTGGTAAGCGACGTGTACATCGTGTCCCTGCTCATGAAGTCTGATAAAGGTACCGCCCATGGAGATGATATCATCGTCTGGGTGCGGACTGAAGATCAGCACTCTCTTTTTCGCAGGCAATGCTCTTTCAGGCCTTTGTGAATCATCGGCTCCCGGTTTTCCGCCCGGCCATCCGGTGATGGTATGCTGAAGCTGGTTGAATACATCCAGGTTGATATCGTATGCCGAACCGTGAGCAGCCAGAAGATCGCTCATACCGTTATCGTTGTAATCTCTGTCGGTAAGCATCAGGATTGGTTTATCCAGCTGCAGTGCCAGGGAAGTCACCGCTTTCTTGATTAGCTTATTATCCCATTTACAAGGACCAACAAGCCAGGGAGTCTTCATTCTGGTCAGCTGAACAGAAGCTGACTGATCGACAAAGAAAGTAGTATTCTGATGGTTCTGAAGGTAAGATGCCGGCACCTGTTCGGTAATCGGTCCTTCTACTGCTTTGGCAACCACGCCCGCTTTTCCTTCGCCCCATGCCATGATGATGATTCTTCTGGCAGTAAGGATGGTGCGTACCCCCATCGTGATGGCTTTCTTCGGTACGTTTGCCAGACCGTAGAAATCTCCGGCGGCGGCAATTCTGGTCGAGTGGTCGAGGGTGATCAGTCTGGTTTTGGTATTGACCAGGGAACCCGATTCGTTGAATCCGATATGACCGGTAACCCCTATCCCCAGAAGCTGAAGGTCAATTCCTCCTGCCTCTTCAATTTTTCTTTCATAGTCTTTACAGTAAGCAGAAAGCTGATCGGTCGATATAGTTCCATCCGGAATATGGTAATGAGCCGGATCGATATCCACGTGATCAAATAGCTGCTCTTTCATGAACCTGACATAGCTCTGAAGAGAATCAGGCTTCATCGGGTAATATTCGTCCAGGTTGAAGGCTATTACATTCTTAAAACTCAAACCTTCTTCTTTATGAAGCCTGACCAGCTCCTTGTATACCAGCTTGGGCGTTGAACCCGTGGCAAGACCCAATACACAATATTCGCCTTCTTTTTGCTTTTTATTGATCAGCTGCGCGATCTCTTTGGCTACGATCTTAGAGGCAAGATTCGGATGTGGTAATATCTCCGTTGATATTCTCTCAAACTTCTTAGCTTCGTCTGACTCATACATTTCATACCCGAGCGAAGTAGTTTGGGGTGTTTTGGAGATGGTGGATGTTAAAGAAGATTTGTTTTCCATATATGTGAGTTTACTGTATTATTAGCTTAAAATCTTTCACTTGGCTGTGACGGACAGATTTTAGAATATACATTCCTGCAGATGCTAAATTCATTGGCAATATAAGCCGATTTTCTCCTTTTTTCAATGTAAACTCCCCGAAAAAGACGTTTTTGCCTGTCATATCGTAGACCTGAATAATCATATTCTCTACAGTTTTATCACAAAATAAGTTCATTTGAAACAACTCATCCTTCCCAATCGGATTTTTGAATATAATGGCTGAATTTTCATCAAAGTTCACAGCTTTTACGTCAGAATAGGAAGACTCGCCGTTTATATCCACTGTTTTTATACGATAATAGATGGAACTAGCATAAATCCCCTCTAAATGATCGGAGAATGAATAGCTGAGAATCGAAGAAGAGTTTCCCGCTGCGGGAACAGTACCTATGGTCGTAAATAACAAGTTATCGGTGCTTCGCTGGATTTCAAAGCGGGCAGTGCTCTTTTCCGAAGCAGTTGTCCAGGTCAGCATGCTTTCTGCTCCCGCCGGGCTAGCCTGAAAATTCGCTAATTCCACCGGAAGAACGACTGTACAGTTGCTCATATTCATAGCTGTAGGAGTCGGTACCGAAGCCCCCGAGGAACCTATACCCAGCTGACCCAGGTTATTCTCTCCCCAGGAATAAGCCAGCCCGTTATTATCCACGGCAAAGGACCAGTGATCACCTTCCGAAACACTGGCTATATTAGAAAGAGTAGGAACCTTGAAAGGTATATTCCTGCAGCCCTCTGTTAAAGCACAGGCATCTGCTCCTCCCACGGTGCCGTCACCCAGCTGCCCGCTCTGATCTGAGCCCATGGTATACACATCGCCGTTATTCAAAAGGACTACCGCGTGTTTATTGCCCCCGACAACCTGTTTAACATTCGATAGTGCGGTTACCTGCACAGCGTATTGAGCGTTCAGTACGCAGTTCCCTATTCCCAGGCATCCTACCCCATTATAACCCCAGGCCCAGAGTGTTCCATCGCTTTTGATGGCATAGCTGGAACCATCACCGCAGGAAATGTTTACTACATTGGTAAGCGGAACACCGGGCGCGATCAGCACCTGAGTGGGTACGGACTGATCGGTGGTATTGCCAATACCGAGCTGGCCATTTACATTCTCTCCCATCCCCCAAACCGTACCGTCACTTTTGAGAGCCAGGGTGAAATTATCTCCCCCGTCGACCATGACGACATTGCTGTTCAGCGGACTATTAACTAACTGAGGAGTACATTCCTGAGGTGTAATGGTTCCCAGACCAAGCTGCCCCTGCGTATTGTTGCCCCAACCGATCAGGGCTCCATCCGAGGCACGTATGGCGTAGCTCGATTCGCTGGACCCTACAATATATTTCATACCTGAAAGAGTACCGACACCACCGAGACCCTTGACATAAACAGGATAAGGCGGATAGCTGCCGCCTGTACCACCCTGGCCCAATTGGCATGCATAATCATTACCAAATGCAACCACATCCCCCGTTTTTGTGAGAGCAATGGAATGATGGGTACTGCCTGCATCCACCATACCAATATTTGAAAGAGAACCTACGCCTCCAATACCGGGAACCGGTGTGAGTACCGTATTGGTGCCCGACCACACCCCCGTTCCATCCTGATTGTTATTCCTGGCCCCTGTATGCATGACAACCCCTGCTGCTTTACAAAGCGTAACTGTATGTTCATGTCCTCCAGAGATTTGCATATTCTGGGCATATAGAGGAAATACAGAACTCAGAGAAAAAATGATTGAAAATTGAATTTTTGTTAGTCCGTTCATAATGATAAACATTTAAATTTTAATGAAGCACCTGAATTTTTATCCGACCTGCCTGTTACTGGTAAATTTCGGTCAAAAAAGTGGTTTTAACAATAAAATTTCAATATAAATCATTGATAATCAATATATTAATAATATAATTTAGGCGTTAAAGCCGCATTAGCCTATTGTCGAAATCGCTAATTACGAAAGGGTTATGATCAATACCGGAGGAATAATTAGGCTCAAAAAAATCATTTCGTGCTGGAAAGTTTAAAATCATAAAATTGTATTATTTGAATAATATAATGATTGCGTCTGAAAGACTAACTCCAATTTTAAATAAATAAGTAAATTTTTGATTATCAGTTATTTACATCTAACTGAGAGTTGTTTTCATTACGCCTAAAAATCAACACATATACCTGATTTTCAATATATTATACAAAAAAAATTCTACTGAAATGCTTGAACAAATGCTGCAATTAATGGATATTTATATTAAATCTTAAAATCGTTATGAAAAAGCCGCTTTTCCTTTTATTAACATTCCTTCAGATTTCAGCCGCCTACAGTCAGCTCAGCATTTCCTACAGCATTAATACATCTACAGGAAGAAGCACTATTTCTCCATATGTATATGGTAATAACTTATGCGAAACCTGGTACAGCAACAGACCCGAAAATGTTACCGCACGCCGTGCAGGAGGCAACCGTTTCACAGGTTTCAACTGGGAAACAGGCTATTCCAATGCAGGACAGGATTATGGACCAAATTCTACCGACACTTATTTATATAACCCCTTGCTCGGAATTCCGGTAACACCCACCATACCGGGCTCTATCATCCAGGCATTTCACGATACTTCCCGCAAAGAAGGCACCTATTCGCTGATGACTTTACAGGCCGCAGGCTATGTAGCGAAAAATGTAACCAAGAACGTAACAACTACAGCGCCTTCTGCTGACTGGGACCGGGTACAATCTTCGAAAGGCAGCGCTTTCACTCTTACACCGAGTACCTCCGACGGAGTGGTCTACACCGACGAAATGCTGAACTGGATTATTAACAAATACGGACCTGCTTCGGGAGCCAATGGAATCAAAGGATATTCGGTAGACAATGAGCCTGACCTATGGGATGGCACACACCCGCTGATCCATCCTTCACCCGCAGGATGCCAGGAAATCGTAGATAAGACCATCGAATTCGGAAGGGTAGTCAAACGCATGGACGCCACGGCCGAAGTGTTCGGCTTTGTCTCATACGGTTATGAAGGCCTGCGAAAATGTCAGAATGCAGCAGACTGGGGCAACGCAGCGTGGAGCGGAACATATCCCTGGTATGTCGATGGCTTTCTCGATAAGCTGAAAATCCAATCCACAGCCGATGGTAAACGTCTGCTCGATGTGCTGGACCTTCACTGGTATCCGGAGCACCGGGGAGCAGATAACGGCGGAACCCTGCGAAGGGTTTACGATGCCAATCCACAAACCTGGGACAGCCATAATGGTGTAAGAACTGCCAGGATGCAGGCTCCAAGATCTCTCTGGGATCCGGGATTTGTAGAGAACAGCTGGATTCCCTCTTCCTATCCGGGTGCCATACAACTGATCCCAACCCTTCTCAGCAAAATCAGCACAAGATATGCCGGCACTAAGTTAGCGATCAGCGAATA
>JBJMLY010000055.1:0-4080 GCA_045805025.1 Cytophagaceae bacterium
ATTACCGGCGGAGGAACTGGCGGTACTGTGAGTGGATTACCGACCGGAGTAACCGGCCGGTTTGCAGGCACGACCTTTACGGTAACCGGTCCACCGACTGTATCTGGAACGTTTAACTATACAGTGAATACGACCGGTACCTGCGCTCAGACGTCAGCGACTGGTTCAATCACTGTGAACCCGAATCAGGCCATTGCTTTAACTTCTGCGGCGGGCACGAATACACAGACTCTTTGCGCATTCAATCCGATTACCAATATTACGTATTCAATCAGCGGAGGTGGAACGGGAGGCGGTATCACTGGCTTACCGGCGGGAGTAAACGGAACGTTCTCTGCCGGAGTATTTACCATCAGCGGTACACCTTCTGCGAGCGGCCCGTTTAACTATACCATCACTACCAGCGGGACTTGTGCCCCGACCAGCGCCAGCGGCTCAATTACCGTAAATCCAAAGCCGGCTCTTACCATTACCGATCCTTCTGCAGTATGTTCTCCGTTGACCGTCGATATAACCGCCGCTTCTGTAACAGCCGGGTCATTCATGGCCGGAGGAACGCTCAGCTATTGGACGAATGCAGCCGCTACTTCGGCTCTTGCTTCGCCAAACGCGGTATCATCAACAGGAACCTATTACATTAAAGCAGGAACGGGTGCAGGATGTATGGATATTAAAGCAGTTAATGTAGTTGTTAATCCGACACCTTCCCTGCAGATTACCAATCCGATTGCTGTGTGCGCACCATTTACCGTAGACATTACCCCGGCTTTCATTACAACCGGATCAAATCTGGCAGGGGGATCGCTCAGCTACTGGACGGATGCCGGAGCAACGATCGTCCTGGCAACTCCATCCGTTATTGCCACCACAGGTACTTATTATATCAAAGCTTCCACCGCTGCAGGCTGCATGGATATTAAACCTGTTGCCGTTACCGTGAATACTAATTGCAACAACATCGGACTGGCAATGCAAGCCGCTGCCCCGGTTCCTACCGGCAATGGTTCTTATACTATAACCTATACCATCAATGTTGGAAACTACAGCGTAGTTCCAATTACGAATATCGCAGTGACGGAAGATCTGAATAGCATATTCCCTGCACCCGCCACTTTCTCTGTCGTTTCCGTATCGGCTACGGGTTCTCTGATTGCCAACAACGCGCTCTCGGGTGTGAATACAGGTGTTGTCAATCTGCTGGCATCAGGAAGTACGCTTCCATTAAGCGGTTCAGAACAGATTACATTCGTCATCAATGTATTCCCGAATACAAGTCCGGGTCCATACTACAACTCGGCAATCGGAACAGCGATGGCTTCCCTGATACCACTTACTGATTCCTCAAGCCTGGGAACAAACCCTGATCCAAATGCGAATGGAAATCCGGGGGATCCGGGTGAAGCTGTTCCTACGCCCGTTGCATTGCCAACGCTAACCTTATTTATTCCTGAAGGGTTCTCTCCGAATGGAGATGGCGTTCACGATACATTCTTTATCGAGAATATGAGCGGTATGAAAGCCAGCATGGAAATTTTCAACCGCTGGGGTGAAGTAGTATTTAAAGCGAACGATTATAAAAATGATTGGGATGGTAAATGCAATATAGGTCTGCACTTTGGCAACGAGCTTCCGGATGGTACCTATTACTATGTCATTGAACTGAGCGACGGAACTAAAGTGGCCAGGTATATAACATTATACAGATAATATAATTGAAAGAACAGGTTATGAGATTAAGGGTTTTATTGGGCTTGCTTCTTGGAGTGCTCTCGGTGGATGTATCCGCACAGCAATATCCACAGTATTCGCAATATATGTTTAATATGCTGGCGGTAAATCCGGCCTATGCCGGAAGCCGGGATGTATTAAGCGCTACGGGTTTATTCAGGAAGCAGTGGCTTACTCTTCCAGGGGCTCCGACCTCGGAGGTGCTTAGCATCGACTGCCCTTTCCGTAAAGAGAAAATAGGTCTTGGTATGCTGATATCGGGCGACAAGATCGGGGTGCAATCCACCACGGGTGTTACTTTTTCCTATGCCTACAGGATCAGATCGGAAAAAGGGACCCTTGCGCTCGGACTTTCAGGAGGCTTTATGCAATACAAGGCTGACCTTACTTCGGTAGCTTTATCATCGTATCCGTCAGGAACCAACGATCCGGCCTTCCAATCAAATATTAACAAGACCTTACCCAACTTCGGTGCAGGTGTTTATTACAATACGGATAAATTTTATGTAGGCTTTTCCGCTCCGCGTATTATTAATAATGTGATCGCTACTTATAAAATCGGCAACGGTCAATCATTCGGACGTGAGTACAGACATTATTTCCTGATGGCGGGCTATGTATTTAAGTTATCCAATAATCTTAAGTATAAACCTTCCTTCCTCCTGAAAGTGGTGGAAGGGTCTCCCGTTCAGCTTGATATTAATCACAACCTCTGGCTGCATGATAAATTTGCCATCGGATTTTCCTACCGCACAGCAGACGCGGTAGTCGCCATGCTGGAACTTCAGATGACTGATCAGTTCCGTCTTGGATATGCCTTTGACTATTCCACCACCAAGCTGAGCAAGTACAATTCGGGCACTCATGAAATCATGATGCGCTACGAATTCGGTTTTGGAGGAAAAGTAATTACTTCACCCAGATATTTCTAACGTGCTTTTGAAAATGAGATTTACCCTTTCAGCCGCCCTTTTATTTTTTACAGGCATTATTGGCTCTTATGCTCAGGGCTATAAAGAAAAGTTTGCCGATTCTGAATACTCCAAAGGTCATTACTCCGTTGCCCTGGGTTTTTATAAAGAAATCCTGAGTGAAGATTCGACCGATGTACACGCTGAGGTAAATCTCGCCGATTGTTACCGCAGGCTTTACGATTATAAAAATGCTGAGATCGCCTATAAAAAGCTGATTGATAGCCATACCGGACTGGACCCGGAAATTTACCGTTACTATGCCGAAACCCTGGCCAACAACAAAAAATACCCTGAATCGGAAGTCTGGTTTAAAAAATACAATCAGATGAACAATGCCGATTCAAGATCTCAGAATTATCTTCAGACCTATACTAAGTTTGGTTCTATCAGTGCCGACTCTGCTCTCTATAAGGTAGAGATTACCAACATTAACTCCACTGCCACCGATTTCGGTCCGATGTATTATAAAAAAGGCCTGGTTTTCTGCTCGGGCCGTCACCTCAGCGAAGGAGTGAAAAGGGTTTTTAGCTATGATCAGTCAGCCTTCCTGGATTTGTATTATGTAGATGACCTCAGTACGTTAAGAAACGCAAATGTAAATTTGAAGTCAGACACTCTTTCCACTAAGAAGAAAGAAATCCATCATCATGACCTGGATCATTCTGATTTTTCAGAAGCGACCAGCAACGATTCAAGGACCGTCGGTACGTATCATGTTCATAAGCTGGACTCTTCTGCAAATGCTGCGGTTAAGCCATTTGATGATCATATCAACAGTAAATACCACGAAGGTCCTGTTACTTTTTACAACGGCGAGGATTCCATGATCTTTACACGCAACAACCAGCTGAAGAATAAAGTGGGGCAGGATGCGGCAGGAAGAACAAAGCTTAAGTTGTATACAGCGGTTCATACGGAAAAGGGCTGGGATAAAATCAGAGACCTGCCTTTTAATAACGATGAATATTCGGTAGGGCAGCCCGCTCTTTCTCCGGATAACAAAAAACTTTATTTCGTTTCGGATATGCCGGGCGGCATAGGAGGTACGGACCTTTATGTAAGCGAATATACAGGCGGACAATGGGGAAAGCCTGTGAATATGGGAAAATCAGTGAATACGGAGGGGAATGAAATGTTTCCCTTTATCGATCATGACGGGAACATGTATTTCGCATCGAATGGACACGGAGGATTCGGTGGTCTTGATATATTCTTCTATAATATGAACGGCCCTGGTAAAGTGGCGGTCAAAAACATAGGTACACCATTGAATTCCCCTGCCGATGATTTCGGAATCATTATTGACAAAGGGAAAAGGTCGGGTTATTTCGCTTCGAACAGGCTGCATGGAGGAACGGATGACAATATCTATTCCTTC
>JBJMLY010000056.1:0-11971 GCA_045805025.1 Cytophagaceae bacterium
CCTTGATCTGGTAAAGAACATTTTAGTGGCTATGATGCCCGCTACAATAAAATAGGCTACGATAATTTGCATGATGATTAATCTTTAAGGGATGTCAGTTTTGTGGTTTCAATCGATTTAAAAACAAAATTGACTTTGCTTACAAAAATGCCGAACAGCCAGATGGTCGTAATTACATCAAACAGAATAATCATATTGATAATGACCGGCATTTCATGACCTACAGCGAGTGTTAGCAGGAATATGCCATTCTCCACCACGAGATACCCCACAATCTGTGTAACGAGCTTTGTTCTCTTCACGGCCAGAAGGACTCCTGTAAGAAGCGTGGAAAAAGCAGCGGTGATATAGATAACCCGGAGCGAATCGGTATGAAGGCGCGATCCGAAAAGGAACGTAAGCGTGAGGATGATCAGTACGATAAAGATTCTGTAGAAGCTGGGCTGATCGGGCTCTCTTTCATAGCTAAGCCCATTCTTCCGGATCAGATTATTCAGATAATAAGGAACCAGAATAGCCTTGAACAATATGGTCTCTACAAGAATGAAAATAAAATTGGGCAGGTCCATTTTGTTCTCCAGGTGAAAGTACACGATACCGAAGAGAAGAAATCCCTGCAGGGACAAAACTCTGATAAAAGTGACGAGCCTCCCTGCCAGGATAAGGTACACCAGCGTCAGCACCAGAACTCCGATAATACCGTTTGCAATCATAGTATTCATAGTTGAATGATTTAGAAATTATAGTAGATAATAGTTACACCAAAGAAAACCAGCATGGAATAGATCAGCAGGGAAAAGATGTACTGCGGATTTTTTTTCATTCTTTCCCGCGCTCTGAAAGATTCGAGCAAGCCGGCAATAATCGCCCATACGATCTGCACACCGAAGAACACCCCTACCTGGGTGATAAAATTCATCGAAGGCATCAGAATAAAATTAGTCATCAGCAGGCCGAACATGACAAACTTCAGAGCCGTGCCGTACATAATCATACCCAGGTCAAAGCCGCTGTTATCCAGAATCATTACTTCGTGCACCATGGTTAATTCAAGGTGCGTTTTAGGATCGTCGACAGGCAGTCTGCTGTTTTCGATCATCGCAATCTGAATCAGAATATAGATGCTGAGGCCGGCCAGCAGCCAGAGCATATAATTACTGAAGTCGATATGGTTATAGATCTCGTAAAAAGAAGTGTAACCTGTGGCCATCGCGAAAGCACCGATCAGAATAAAGAAAGCGGGTTCTGCCAGCATGGAATACAGGGCTTCGCGGTTCGCTCCCATTCCTTCGAAAGGGCTGCCGGTATCCAGCGCAGACACGATCATCATGAACTTACCAAGGGCAAGCACATAAATGAAAAAGATAAAATCGCCTTTAAAAGAAATAATGGCCGGGTTGGAGCCAAATGGCAGAACAAGCAACGCGCAAAGAATCGAAGCGAAGTAAACCGAAGGTGCGATTCTGAAGATCACACTGCTGGTATTGCTGTAAATGGTCTGCTTCTGCAGAAGCCTGAGGATGTCTTTAATCGCCTGAAATATTCCCGGTCCTCTGCGACCGCTCGATAGACTCTTTACCCTGTTCAATATACCCTGAAAAAACAGAGAAAAGATAAATACCAATAATAATCCTGATCCCGTCATTTTATATCACATTTAGAAAAGTAAGCGTCACAATAATCCCCAGGAAGATGATCGCATAAAGAAGATTGTTCCTGGTATCCCAGGTAGGTATGTAATTAAATTTCTTTAGGAAGTTCTGCAGAAAATTCAATGGTTTTCCGATCAGTCCTATTTCTACTTTATCATCCACATGACTTTCAAAGCCGCGTGCTGCAGGAAAGATGTCGCTCTTTTCGATAGGCTCATAGTCGGCATGAATTCCAAGGACCGGCTTTACCAGTTCGGCATAGTTATCGGCGTAAGAAGAAGCGGTATACTGAACTTTAGCACTTCCACCAATATAACCGCAACCCCAGGTAGGTCCGAAAGCTTCTCCATTTTTCCGCACTTTTATTGTCCGCATCAGATAAATAAGAGCTGCAATGCCAATAAAAATGGCACTCATTAATCCCACCTGCTGTAAGGTATCGAGCAGAGAGACCGATATCTGCGTATACTGCGGTACAAAAAGCGCTACTGCTTTTCCGGAATACTGAATAAAGAAAACAGGAAGCACCCCGATGGCTAAAATAAGGAGTACCAGGAAGGCCTGGGGAATAAGCATAGATGTCTCTGTTTCAGTAACCTCTTCTGCATGTTTGCTTCGTGCGGTGCCGAGGAAAACAATACCAAACGCCTTTGTGAAACAGAATATGGCAAGACCGCCGATAAGAACCAGACTGATCATTCCTGACAGAATTAAAATTTTTATAAGCAATGAACTTGCTCCAAGTCCTTCGAGCAAACCTGAATAGATCAGGAACTCTGAAATAAAACCGTTAAACGGCGGCAGCCCGCATATAGCGAGGGAAGCCACTAGAAAAAACAGCGCCGTATAGGGCATTTTTTTAATGAGCCCTCCCAGATGGTCTATGTGCAGTGTATGAGTTTTGGAATAAACAGAACCGGCAGAATAAAAAAGAAGAGATTTGAACAAGGAATGATTGAGCACATGAAGTATTCCTCCGGAAAACCCTAAAAATGCCAGAGGAAAATTCTTTTCTGCGAGCCCGATCACTCCGAGTCCGATTCCTATACCGATAATTCCGATATTCTCAATGCTGTGATACGCCAGTAGTTTTTTAAGATCGTGCTGCACGATGGCCAGGATAACCCCATATAAGCCTGAAATCACGGAAATAATCAGAATGAATATTCCAATCTGCAGCAAATCGTTTTGCACGTACAGCAATACACGTAGTATGCCATATATACCCATCTTGATCATGACACCAGACATTAAGCCCGACACATGTGAAGGAGCCGCAGGGTGAGCGTGAGGAAGCCATGTATGCAAAGGGACAAACCCGGCCTTGATGCCAAATCCGGCAAAAAATACCAGGAATAAAGGCCAGTTTGAATGATTCCTGAAGTATTCGGCGACTCCTGCAAAACCCGAAATCCCCGTATATACACTGGCAAATTCAAATCCGAAAAACAGAATAAAAAAAGCGATGTGCATAAGCACCAGGTATTTTATACCGGTACTGATTACTTCTTTTCTTTCTGAATTAAATATTACCAGCACAAAAGAAGAAACGGACATAATTTCCCAGGCGATTAAAAAGCCGAGCTCCGTGTTCAGCATGGTAAGCAAAAGCATGGATGCATGCAGCCAGAAAAAATTAAAGTAATGAAGAGAGAATTCTATACCGGTTTTCCGGCTCGTGTAATTCTTTAAATAGCCGCCTCCATAGATCAAAGCCGTGCAGGAAGTAATATTGATCAGCAGGATAAAGAAAGCGGAAAGCGCGTCGATGCTTATGGAGAAATTATTGAGAATAGTGAAACCGGTGCTGATGACCAGGGCCGAAGAATTCAGAGATTGTATAGCCAGATATATACTGATTATTCCTATTCCGCCCGAAAGAAAGAGCGCGAAGAAATATTTAAGATTTTTAGGAAGGACAAAGAGTCCCAGGCTTGCCGCGAGCAGCGCTGCGAAGACAATTGCTAACATAAATTTGGCTTGTTATTTAATGAAGAAAGAGGCCGGAAGGCCAGGAATCCTGTATGATCTGATTTCATTTTACCTGAGAGTTCTTTCATTTTTTTATGAAAGCGTCCCCGTAAGAACAAAATTAGACCTTAACATTTTACTTAGGAAGGATATCCGTCAATGACAAAATGGATTGTTATCAATCTATATTGATGTATTATATTAAAAAAAACATTGACTTTTATCAATGAAGATAAAAGTCAATGTTTTATAACTAATTACAATAAGGTAATTACAAGTGCTTTACAAAAGCTGAATAAAAACAGACAGGCGTCAGAATTTCAGCTCGCTTTTCATTTCATGTTTCAGAATATTTTCCCCGCTTTCAGTAAAAAGATCTACTTTGCCGCTTTCTATATTCTGCATCCCTCCGACCAGCTTGATAGCGCCGGAAACAATAAGCTCATTTAACACGGGACTTTTCCGTTTGATATCTGCCATTGTGAGAAGAACATTGGCTTTCGCCACTTTTTCAGTGAAAACAGACTGATCCGCCAGCTGCAGGGGTTCTGTTTTTGCAAATGCAACCGCCGGTTCAATTTTCGCCAGAAGCTGGGTAAGGTTACCGAGTTTAACATCGTTGCAGGCACCCTTAACGGCTCCGCATTTGGTATGACCGAGCACCAGAATCAATTTTGACCCCACTACTTTACATGCATATTCCATGCTACCCAGAATATCTTCATTGATGACATTACCCGCCACCCGGGCATTAAAAATATCGCCCAGTCCCTGATCGAAAATTAATTCGCTGGAAGTCCTTGAATCGATGCAGCTGAGTATAATAGCAATGGGCAATTGGGTATCGGAAGTCTCATTAACCTGCTGAAGCAGATTGCGATTAATTTTATAATTATTAACAAATCTTTTATTCCCTTCTACAAGGATTTCAAGGGCCTTTTCAGGGGTAAGAGAAGCCAGCTCTTCTTTGGAACGTGTCCACATAATTCAGGTAATTTTTAGGTGATAATCGTCAGAAATTATGGTATAAAACCGTGATTATTTACAATATACTATAATCTTACGCGAATTGATAAATATCAACTACTAAATGAACATATATCATATTAAAATAGAATTAGATGGATGTTAGAATGGAATTAAAATTATTTCCGGGTTATGAACCTGTAATTTCACCTTATCTGTGGCCTTAAAAAAACCTTTATCCTTCATAAAATCGGGGATTCAAGGCCATTTTTTTCAATTAGTAGAATTTTATTTACCCAGACTAAAACTTAAATAACTAAAAAAACGAACTTCTTTCGCTTTTTAATGTTAACATTACATACAAATTAAAACACAATGCAAAAAGGAACAGTAAAATTTTTTAATAACTCAAAAGGATTTGGGTTTATTAAACCAGCCGATTCAGGCGAAGACATCTTTGTACACTCTTCAGGTCTTATTGACCAGATCCGTGAAAACGATCAGGTTCAATTTGAAGTTGAAAGAGGTAAAAAAGGGCTTAATGCCGTTAAGGTTCAGGTATTGAATTAAGAAATTAATAGTTAACTATATATTCTTAAATGTCATTACAAAAAAACCACTCAAACGAGTGGTTTTTTTTATTTATGCAGAATGAGCGCTGCCACGGCGCGTTGATCCGGAGTGTTCGAAGCGGATAATCCGGAGCCAGGAAAATAGTTTAAGTACGGGATACGCCGGATCAATCTCATACCAGCGGGAGCCGAAATTTGCACTCTGATAATTTTTGTGATGGTTATTCTGAAATAATTCTCCCAGCATCAGAAAATCAATGACGAAGGTATTCTTTGAACGGTCGTTATTATCGAAGTTCGCATATCCCACGGTATGTCCCAGCCAGTTTACTACCGCTCCATGCACTGCAGCCATCAGAAAATGAACGGGAAGGAAAAGGAACATCCACCACTGATCGGCATACGTAACATATACGCCTATATAAACAAATCCCCAGCCTATTCTGGACCAGCCCGATTCTCCGAGTGCATCTATAAATCTCCATTCAGGAAGGTCCTTCGTAAATCGGTCTTCGGCAGACAACTTCCGATCGACCAGATCATTATAGATCAACCGGGTATGCCACATCATCGTAAAAACATTGTTGTAATAATGAGGAGAATGAGGATCCTTTTCCGTATCGCTATAGGCATGGTGCATGCGATGCAGAATACCATAAGCACGCGGACTAAGAAAGGATGAGCCCTGCGTGATGTAAACAAAAATATAAAAGAATTTTTCCCAGAATTTATTCATCTGAAACATCTTATGCGCTCCGTACCTGTGATGAAAAAAGGTCTGTGCAAAAAGAGATATATACCAGTGAAGTACTAAGAAGATCAGAATATTCATATTATGGTCTATTAAAATATCCTTATCCCGAAAGCTCAGGACTGTTTGCTGCCGCCATAGAACCTGGCCATTGCTGATTCAGAGATCTCCATAACCTTTAAGACTGTCTTTGTATGGGTTTCATACAAAATCTCATAGTAAACCTGTTCCAGCAAATACAAATCAAGCGTTTGACCATAGGAAGTTCTTTTTTCCACGAACTTTCCGTTCTTTAAGATGTACTTTGCTTTTTCGGCGGTTGTAAGGCTTGACAGATTCACTTTGCGGAATAGTCCGGTTTTCTTTTGAATATACTCACCAATAAAATTCATATGTGGAATTTGAATAATCTCTAAGCCACCAATGAATCAAATGTAATGCCTTGCCGTCTACAATTTCTCAAAGACAAATCTGTAGTGATCCATGGTTTCCCTTTCAAAACAGATTTTATTCGGACTTGTTCGAAAAACCGCTACCTGATGTCTGAATTCCTTATCGGTGAAAAGTTTTGGGATGAGAGAAATGTATAGTAAATATTTCTTCAGATTGAATTTACGGAAATTTTTTCTCCAGCGCTTAATGGTCTCAATATAATCAAGCCTTCCGCTGCTAAGAGATACAAGCTTGAAATGCGGAGCCGCGCAACGGGTTACATGCTCATGCCCATAAGGCAGCCAGGAGCCAGGGAACTGTTTTACCATCAGTGCCAGGGCGTAGGAATCGGAATTTTTGTCGGCATTGATATCGATCTTTTCAAAAGGGATCATATTCTTGCTGAAGACCATCGTCTGCATATAGTATCTTCCGCCCACCGGCAAAAGATCGGATACATTTTTAAAAAACGTTTTGTAGATTTCATCCTGCTTGCCCGCCTGATATTCTTCAACAGAGCAGAAATGCTCCAGTCCGCCGATGCATGACACCGCCTCGAATGTTCCGTACATATCGGGTGTAATCTTCCTGCAGTCCATGACTTTTACATCAAGACCATTCTTTACGCAGGCTGCTGCCTGCCCGGAAGATAAGGTGACACCCATCCCCTTTGCTCCAATGGATCTTACATAATTTAGGTAAGGTCCCCATCCGCAAGCCATATCCAGCACTTTGGATCCTGGTTTTACGTTTAAACTGTCGGCTATGAATTTATGCTTTGCTTTTTGAGCTTCTTCCAGCGATAAAGAAAAATTCCCGTCGAATTTTGCTCCGCTGTAATCCCCCATTTCACCGAAGCTTAGCCTGAATATCTGATCGATGGTTGTGTAAGTGAAATCGAGGTCCTGTTTTGATGCCATGTAATCTATTCTATTATTTATATTATTTGATTAGGATACTTCCAGACAACTATGAATGCGAAATATCATTATAAAAAATCCAAGGTATCCCTTTATTCTATCTAAACCTAATTTCTGGCCTAAACACCCTAATTAAAGACTTTTCATTGGTTTATCCGTATAGCTTATACAATACTCTATTTTCTCTTGCATTTATTAAAGAATCTGTATGAGATTATAGCGCCTCAAAGAAGCGAATAGCGGCCGGTATAGTGTAACAAAGTCAACATTATAGAATAGGCAGATGCGGTCTGTAAGCGCCTCAATACATATATTATTAAGTTGTATATCAGGCGTTTATATTAAAATTCTATTGCCACGACCGGTGAAAAAGACTAAATTTGACCTTATAAATCTACACACATATCCATATTCATGAAAAAAACATTAATAGCCTTTTTGATGCTTTTAAGTCATCAGATACTTCATGCACAGACTCCCTGGCTGCATGTGGATGGAAATAAAATCAAAGACCCTGCAGGAAACGTGGTAATATTAAGAGGGGTTGACCTTCAGGATATCAAAGGACAGAAAACAGATCCTACTGTTGGATTGAACGGACTGATCGATCGACTTACCGATACGCTTGATGCCTCATCCACTTCACCCGGATGGTACACACGGGTAATTCGTTTTACTGTAAATCCGGTTGTTACTGACCTCCCCACCTATTACTCCACTGTTCTCAAGCCTGCCGTCGATTATGCCACTTCCAAAGGCCTTTATGTCATTATTGATAACCACTATATAGCCGATATCCAAAGCGGCCTTGTCAATACGAATACTTTCTGGAGCTATATGGCTCCGAAGTTCAGAGATTATTCCAATGTATTTTATGAGGTTTACAACGAGCCCGTTAATACCTCCTGGTCGTGGAGTACCTTCAAACCCTATATGCAGTCCTGGGTCGATTTGATCCGTAAACACGCCCCGCATAACCTTATACTGGCCGGAAGCCCTTCCTGGGACCAGAAAATGGGATCCTCTGCTACAGATCCTTTAATTGGAGAAAATATAGTCTATGTAGCACATATGTACCCTAGCCATTATGCAAGTGCAAATCTTAGAGCCCAGGTAGAGCAGGCATCGGCGGCCCATCCTGTTTTTCTGACTGAATGGGGCTTCAGCAATTCACTAACTGGTATTTTAAAAGGCACTGCTTCAGGCTATGGAACTTCCATTATGCATTGGGCCGACAGCCTTGGCCTGAGCTGGACAGCCTGGTGTGCCGACAACGACTGGAACCCTGCCATGTTCACCAATAATTGGGTGCTCAGAACCGGCGACAATGAAATGGGTGTCTTTGTGAAAGACATGCTCTATCAGAAAAGAAATGATCATCAGCCGACCGATATTTCCTGCATCGCTCCTTACATCGGCTATGATCAGACCCTCTGCGGAAAAGCAACAGTGACGATACAGTCAGGCATTGTGAACAACGGACAAACATTCCGATGGTATCTGGATGGGGCGCTGCTGAGCGGGGAGACAAGCCCGGATCTCAGCGTTAGCCAGAAAGGAACTTACCGGTTCGAAGTAGATACCAATACATGCACCATGTATGATGAACTCCTTGTTGCCGATACACTCTTTCCTGTAGATCTCGGACCGAATGCATTTTTAACTGATTCCATCACTCTTATAGCAGGAGATGCGGGTGATCCTTTCACTTATGTGTGGTCTCAGAACGGCAATATTCTGGCATCGGAGGTATCCAATTCCATGAAAGTCTTCGATACCTGTAAAACGTATTATTCTGTTTCTGTTTCATACCCGGGATGCGGCACTGCCACCGATACATTTACAATATTATGCAAAAGAGCACTCTATCTGGGACATCCCATTCAGATTCCGGGTATCCTTCAGGCGGAATATTATGATGTGGAAAATGTTCCCAACCTCACCTATTCAGACTCTGATCCGGGCAATAACGGAGGAGCGCTGAGAACCGATGCAGTAGATGTCGAAGTGTGCTCAGATGCCGGCGGAGGATACAACGTCGGCTGGATCAATGCAGCCGAGTGGCTGGAGTATACGATTCATGTCAACGACCCAGGATCGTATACCGCCTCTTTCCGTATTGCCTCCAACGCTACAGGCGGAGGTCAGCTTCGGATAGAAAATGCGGCTCATACCAATATCTCAGGACTCGTAAACATACCTTTTACAGGAGGCTGGCAAACCTGGACCACCGTACAAGTAGATGGCTTGCTATTAAGTACACAGGATACGATTTTAAGAATCTATTTCACCAAAGCAGGCTTCAACCTGAATTATGTGGATCTGGAAAAAACAGTCACGGGCCTGACTCAGCAAGGAATGGATCAGACAGTAAGCTTCTATCCTAACCCGGTGACAGATCGGCTCAACATTTCGGGAATTCAGAAAGACGCTGCATGGGAGATTCAGGATATGCTCGGCAACACCATTCTAAAAGGCAGTGGAGAAGAGGCCGATCTGGGAGGACTGGGCAGCGGACTATATATACTAAGAGTGAAAGGCAACAATTTTAAAATCCTGAAAAAATAAAAAGCAATAGCCCTGTCAGAAACAGGGCTATTGCTTTTATCATATCAGCGCATTCAGTTCATTGAGGCCTTTTATCTGTTTACCTTCCGGGCTGACAGGAATGCTAAGCCTGCCTTCCTTGATGTCCCTAGAAAAAAATTCAGAAGGTTCTAACACATGGACCCCGGCCTTTGAGTCCAGCAAGAGCATTTTGTATCGATTGACTTTACCGTATTTGAAATACGGAATTGAGTTATCAGCCGCATAGTAGCTGATGACGGAATTTACTGTGCCATCAATCAGATACACCCGCTCGATTTTAAGAGCATCGCTTGTTTTAAAGGAAAGGGCGATGGTGACCGGCTGATCTATTTCACGAAGCCTGTCGCAGTTCCAGATCCCCAAATTATTGATCTCGAAAGTTCTGGTAATCATCTCTGCCTTTTCAAAGACTCCTCTTATCCTCGCTTCCTCCGCTTTAATTCTTTCCTGCTCGGCCACCCATCGGCGATGTTCCTCCTTTTTCATTTCTACAAAGCGCTGATATTTTTCATAGCGGTCGTTAAAAACATCCATAGCATACTCCATATCTTCCTTGTCGAACACCGGCTTCACAATAGTTTCAAAAAATTTGTCGGAAGAGGTAAGCCTGAGCCTGTATACACCTTTTTTACCCGTACTGTTCAGACTCATTTCTTTCCATCTGGCATTTTCAACCCAGGTGTTTTTTTTAGGGTCATCCGCTCCTCCTGATCCTGCATATTCCCATAGAATGCCATCGTATACATTCACTTCGGGGAATTTTGAAAGATCTATTTTAAAATGAAAGCTGAAGCGCGAAGGGTTCGCCACCCGGGGTTTCACAGGCACTGCATAGGCAGCGGGAGCCATTTTTGAATAATCAGGCTCCGGATATGCGGTCTTCTTCTTTTTCCCTTTATAAATATGGGCAGGAAGATCTGCTTTTTTATGAATCCAGGATTGCTGAGCAGGATCCAGGTAATAAAGATTGACATGATCCGAAGCCATCGTATTCACCATTTCGAATTTTACCGGACAATTTCCGGAAGACTGAAGTTCCTGATCATTTTGAGAGGCTCTGAATTCCATCATACCGGCAGTTTCCAGAAATTCGTCCTGACCGGGCTTTACCTTCATAGGAATTCCGGAGGCGATGATATCCGCTTTGGTCATCATCTCCCGGTATTTAATTCTGACAGCCCCCTTAATCTCCTCACCATTCCTCCCTGAGAAAGCGCAGGCCGGTATACTGATTATCGTTCCTGAGGCATGTCTGATTACCGTGTCCCTGCCTGACTGCACGATATATTCTGTGAATGGAACATTAAATGAATCTGAAAAAGGATCAATAAAACGGACTTCCGTTACCGGAACGGAATTTTTTTCGTTTCCGCTTGTCTGCTCTTCCCTGTTGCAGGAACATTTGTTCAGCATCAGTAAGGCCATAGCGGAAACTCCCGTCACCGCATAAGCTGTTCGTTTGAATAACCTGTTCATGTTTCTTGATTTTTTAAGTTAAAAAATACACCTTGTTAATCGATAATATTGCGGTAAAAAAGGATCTTCCTGCTCCAGTATTCTCCGGCCTTCATCTCCTGCACATTCACACCTCTGCTGGTGCAATGGATGACGATGAGCTTATCTTTATCCACCGTATGAACGATACCTACATGGTCAATTTTGTACCGGCCCGTATCGTACTTTTTACCAAAAAAGACGAGGTCTCCGCTTTTGAGACTTTCGCGTTCCACGGCCCGGCCCAGTTCAGACTGATCTTTGGCGCCATGGTTAAAGGAGTATCCGAACTTTCTCATCACCGCCAGCACAAAGCCCGAGCAATCGAATCCGGAAGAATCTTCACCTCCCCATTTGTACGGGACGCCTTTAAATTTTTCAGCGTATTGAATGACCTGGGTTCTGGAAACTCTCTTTTCTTTAGAGGAAGATGTGAGCGTAGAAGAAGCACCATTTTTTGGAACAGAATTGCTTTTCTTTTCCGGGATCGTTGCTTTTACCGTTTTGGGAAACGGCGGAGGAAAGTAAGTGCTGTACAAGGCCAGCGTGTCTTTGAAATGGCCAGCCAGCGTTCTTACGTAAACTTTGGATTTGCCGTGATTACCCCGCACGGCCAATGAATCA
>JBJMLY010000057.1:0-3610 GCA_045805025.1 Cytophagaceae bacterium
AGTAAAAGTTTCTTCATATCACAATTTTTAATTATCAGAAAACCTTAATATTTTATTGAATTAATGCAAAATTTTTATCCTCGTAAAAAATAACCAGCGAATGTTCTTTCTGAAGCACCATCTGGTTAAGACTCTTCTGTAAATTTAATAAGTATTCCTTAGAAAACAATGGATACATAAATGATTTTTATTATATTGATTTTCAATTAATTAATGCAAATTATTTTTCCTGAATCACCTTGAATTTTGACTTTTAACTACCTTGAAAAAGCTGCAGGACAACCTTAAATATTTCCATTTTTTCTTATTCTGATACTATGAATTTTGTTCTAAGAATGCCTGTCATCAAAAGGAGAAAACAAACTGGATGCATAAAGGGCTATCCTATATATACGGGATCACGAAATATAAGTTATTTAAGAAAAAAATCAAATACAATTAATTGTAAATAAGTCTATTATATCATTGTCAGGATTTGCCTTCTTTCGTCCACCAGCATCATCCCCAGGGCAAAAGAGGAAGAATTAACAGGCAAACAAGTGGGATCTCTGGTTTTCAAAAACTAAGATTAAAAAATTGACTTAATTCATGAATTAATTGACTTATTAAACCAATTGATTTTTAAAGAAATCAGAAGATATTCTGTCCTGCAAAGCACACCCATAATTTTTAATCCTTATCTAATCTCTCCCTAATGCTCCTATAAGCTCCTCCTCCGTATAATACACCTATATTCAGAACCTTACTTATGAAACTTTTCACACTTTTTATTTTTACAGCCTGTCTTTCATTGATCTCAGCAAAAGTCAGCGGGCAGGTGCAAATGGGCTATTACGGCATATACAGTAAAGCAGCGTTTAAAATGGCGGATCAACAGTACCGGAGCGGTTTTGGAGGTTCCTTCGAAGTTCTGTCCCCTGCTCTGTTAAAAAAGCCTTATAAAGGCTTTCAGATCCAGGCAGGAAGCACCATGTCCATCGCTGATCAGTCCCACGTAAACTATCATATACTTCTTGACACACCCGACAGCGATCCGGGTACTATAACCTATAACAACACTACATTCGCATGGGACGGGGTCGCGAAATTCGTCTACGGGGAAGAATCTGTAAAACCTTATTTTGATGTTTTTCTGGGCACCAGAAGCTTTAATTCAAAAGAAAGAATTGAGTCGGACAAATACATAACAGGCTATCAAAAAATGACGGTTACCAATCTGGCAAACAAATTCGTGTTCGACATGGGAGCTTCCGGCGGACTTCTCTTTCAGCTTTCGCCCAATGCCTTATTCGACTTAAGAGTATCCTATGCTACTTCTCCTTCAAAAGTCAATTATGTAAACCTGAGCTCTGTGAGCAAAGATGGGAATGCCGTCAATTATTCGATGGCACACGCCAGGCCGCAACTTCTGATCTTCCGGGTCGGATTCATATTTATCCTTAAGCCAGGGACTGGCTCGGGTAGTTACGACCCGGTTCATACAACGCCGGACACCAACTATAGTTATCCTTCTACACCTCAGCAGTATCAATGGAAACAGACTCCCAAGAGTCCGGGAAGCAACTCCGGCGGAGGGGGCCAAACCGCTCCCAAGCCATTAAAGCTGAAGCCGAACGTGCCTAAGACTTAAGAGAGGGCGGCAGGTTTCTCTTCGCCTGCAAAATATGTCTTTCATCGTGAGCAATGACGAATTGAAGCACATCGCCTGCTTTGAGGCGGATCCATTTTGAAATGCTGATAGGTATCCGTGTATTCAGATCCGCCTTCCGGGCCGCTCTGATCAGCTGAAGCATCTCTTCCTGATGCAGGATAAATTCTGCAACCACCGCATAAGCATCCAGATCTGCGGAAGGGATATGGGCGTTAAAAGCTTTCATCTTTCTCTTTCCCTGATTGGGATCCATCAGCCTGGTAAAATAAGAGCCCAGCCATCCGCTGGTAAAAACGGGAGGCCCATTCTCTCCTCTGGGCTTCTCCATGACAGCTCTCAGATGCGGCAAATAATAGTGACTATAACTGTTCAGGTGTTCCAGACATTGTGCAATGCTCCAGCCATTGGTATCTGATGGCCTGCACAATTCAGCCTCGGGCAGATTTTGAAAAATCTTTACGGTTTCTGAAATATGAGCCTCTACTTTACCTTCGAGCATATCCAATAAGTCATTTTTACTTTGTGATTTCATAGTACGATTCTTTGTGCATTTTATATGGAACAGATTATTCCATGGCATGCAAGCTGCACAGTTCTTCGTCAGAAAATCCTGGTAAATACCATGATTTTATATCTTTACCTTATTGATAAACTTGCTGAAATTTGTCGGATCAATGCCCAGGTAGTTAGCCAGGTATTTATGAGGAACCAGATGAAGTATATGGGGACTCCGCTGAAGCAGTTTCTTAAAACGGTCCTCGGAAGAATAACACTGCAGTTCCACCAGTCTTTCCATAAGACCCGCCATCGCTGCTGTCAGGCCTTTTCTGATCATCTTCTCAATAGCCGGATTTTCGTCCATCAATCGTTGAATTTCAGTAAATGGCGCGCGCAGAAAATTGGAATTGGTTAAAGTTTCATAAGAATACCGCGAAGCTTTTTCCAGCATCATCGAGTCCAGAACGCCTCCGAAAGAAGGAGGATAGGTAAAAACCACCGTAGCCTCCCTGCCCTCTTCATCGAAATAATACACACGCTGAACTCCTTCCAATACGAAATACAAATATTTCTCCTGCTCGCCCGTCATCGTAATGATCTGCTTTCTTTTTGCCGGATAAGGAACCCAGACAGAAGAAAATTTACTCCAGTCAGTCTCCGGCAGAGGGCCAATCGCATCGATCAGTTTTTTTAATTGGGAAAGTTCAGCTATCATTTTGTTTTCTGGAAGAGCCGGGTCAAACCGTTTCCCTGATCAGCTTTTTCTTCTTCACGAGCTTATCCATTAAAAAATGCTCGATAAGATTTTCAATAGGCTTCAGCGAGAGAATAATCGCTCCTTTGGCCAGGAATGACCAAAGGTAATCATTTACGGGCAGGTTATTGATCGTAATATCCACCAGAAAATCTTCCGTCACAATCAATACAATAGCCACCACCATGGTGATCGCCTTCGCGCGACGGCTTACTTTGGCTCTTGTAAGCTCATCGATCGTTTCCTGCAACTCCGTGTTTTTCTTTTCTATTTCCTGCTTTTGCTTTTTGATGATGATATTTTCTTTCTTGGTCTGCTCCGATTCAAAGATCAGCTGAAGATTTTTTACTTTCTTGGCGGCTTCTTCCTTCTCCACCTCCTCACTTATTCTATGGTAAGTCTGATAATGCGAAAGGCTCTTTGCCAGCTCATTGGTTTTCTGGAAAATCTGGGACAGTAATAAATGAATCTGAGAGATCCTGGCCTTGATTTTTATTTTCTCAGCCTCGTCCAGCGCTTCCTGCAACATGGAAATTGCCTCATCGGTCTTTCCTGCTTTAAATTTAACATTGCCCAGCTCGATCATATTCATGACCGTGTTGCCCATAAAATTTTCTTTGTTCAGCAACTTCATGGATTCAACAAAATGATATTCGGCCTGCGCATAATCCCCCGTTTCCGAATAATAGACTCCAAGATCAGTAAGC
>JBJMLY010000058.1:0-4441 GCA_045805025.1 Cytophagaceae bacterium
GGCCGATAAGCGTATTCTATCCGGAATTCTTATGCTCCTCATGTTCTTTATGGCTTGCAAAAAGCAGGAAGGTAAAGGCGGTAAGCATTCAGTTACAGGAAAAGTAATTGCAAGAAAGTATAATACATCCACACAGACCTATACATCTCCGGCATATCCGTCACAGGAAGAAGATGTATACATTATTTATGGAGATGATGTCAGCTATGGCGACCATCAGAATGCTAATTTTGACGGAAGCTTCGAATTTAAGTACCTGCACAAAGGAAAATATAAGGTATATGCCTACTCCAAAGATTCAACCAATGCCTCTCCTTCAGGTAAAATAGCGGTAGTCAAAGAATTTGTGATAGGCCATGAGAAAACCACCACCGTGCCTGATATTCTGATTTTAAAATAATTAATCCATCAATGAATTTTTTTATGAAAGCAAGTCTTCTGCTCATAACAATAATAAGCCTCATGAATCTGAGCTGCGCTCATTCGCAGGGCAAGAAGGATATTCAGAAGTATAAAGTAAAATCACAGACCGTGACACTTACTGAAGGAGATAAAACAAGAAAAATTTCGTTTGAGCGTTACGATGCCTCGGGAAATGTAACCGAGGAGATCGATTACAACAAAGAGGGAGAAGTTAAAAAACGCGAGACTTATAAATTCAATAAGAACGGAGACGATACCGAGCACATTATTTACAATGCCGATGGCAGCATGAAGAAGAAAATTCTTACCAGGTACAATGCCGAAAACAAGAAAACGGAAGAAGAGGAATACGATGCCAAGGGCGCATTGAAGCAAAAAACGGTATATGCCTATAATAATTTTGGCGAAAGAAGCAGCGAAACCATTTACGATGGCAGCGGCAGTGTACTCGAAAAAAGTACTTATACCTACAACAATAAGGGACTCAAAACGGAGAAGAGAACAGTAGACGGAAGCAATAAGGTTATTTCCATTAAAACTTTTGCGTACGAATTTTAATGCAATTTCCCGAACAGATACTGAACGAATTCGACCCCATTTCCCTGGAAGAAATGGACGATGTGAAGTTGCTCGACAGAACCGACACCAAGTATATATTAGCCTCCAGCCAGCTACCTTCTGTGCTGAGCCGTCTTTCCAAAAGTTATCGTGTGCTTGAAGTGAATGGTGCGCGGATCAGCCGGTATGAAACTCTTTATTACGATACCGAAGATTTTCAGCTTTATCTGGCTCATCAGAATAAAAAGGCAAACAGATATAAGATCAGGGCAAGAAAGTATGTGGATTCCGACCTGCACTTTTTTGAAATCAAGCTTAAAAACAATAAAGGACGCACGATCAAAGAAAGAGTGAAAACTAAAAGCATTAAAGAAACTCTGGGCGAGAAGGCCTCGGCTTTTTTGCGCGAAAGAACTCAATTCGATCCGGCGGCGATGAAACCAAAAATCTGGGTTAATTATACAAGAATAACCCTGGTGAATACCGATACGAAGGAGAGGGTAACGATCGACAGTCAGCTATGCTTTGAGAAAGATAAAATTAAAAAGCCATTCGGTCACATTGCCATTGTAGAAGTAAAGCAGGCAAAAGCAAGCACTTCTGTTTTCGGAAAGCTTATGAGAGAAATGCATATTGAAAGCGGATCCATGAGTAAATACTGTATCGGAGTTACGCAGTTCTATGACTCCATCAAGAAAAATAATTTCAAACCAAGACTACTTTTTTTAAACAAGATTGCTCATGCTATTAAATATTAGAACATTATTTTTTATCCTGATCTTATTTTTTGCGGGAGTTGCTCCGGGTACATCCTATGCTCAGGATTCCTCGGATGATCAGGTGCAGGTTGACGAAGATGAAGATGGAAAGGACAAGAAAAAGAAGAAGAATAAAACAAAGGAGAAAACCGAGGAGATCAGGCTTAATCAAAAGTTTATTTCCTGTTTTCTGATCAACGTACTTACGGTCATAATACTGATCGTGGGAATCTATTATCCGAATTATAAGCAGAGGGATTATTTCTTCACCTACTTCATTTTCAATATTGTGATTTTCATGCTCACATTCGTGCTGAATCAGGTGAAGATATCCATGGGAGCGGCCTTCGGACTCTTCGCTGTATTCTCGATGCTTCGGTACAGAACCGAAGGTATTTCAATGAAGGATATGACTTATCTCTTTATTGTGATCGGCATCGGGCTCATCAGCGCTATTCAGCTGGAATATTATGAGCTTGCAATTATCAATGGGGTGATCGTTTTCTGCACCTTCCTGCTTGACAGCAATCTGATCTTTAAAAGAGAGCTCACCAAAAATATTCAATACGAGAATATTGAAATGATCAAGCCCGAAAATCAGCAGAAGCTGATTGAAGACCTGAGACAACGTACTGGTCTGAATATTCACAGAGTGGCGGTGAACAGGATTGATTTTCTAAAGGATACAGCGGTTATCAAAATTTATTATTATCCCGGTAAATAGACTTGAAGAGGGCTTTAACCATATCGCTATTATTGCTCTGTGCCGCACAAATACAGGCCCAGCATTATAATGATGCCCGGCTCTGGCTGAGCGGCAATGTGCAGAAAAAGCTGAGCAATAAATTCTCGGCCAACTTCACAGAGAGTGTGCGTATGTACGAGAATTATACTCAGCTGGGACAGGTTTATTCTGACTTCGGCTTAAGGTATAAAATTTCAAAAAACTGGCGGGTGGCAGGACATGTACGTTTGTCTAAAAACAGAAAAAACCAGGAGACCTTTACAAGCAGGATCAGGTTTTATGCCGATGTGGCTTACAAGCAGAAGGCAGGGAAATTTCTCGATTTCGTATTCAGGGCTCGTTATCAGAGTCAGTATACCGATTACAACCGAAGCAAAAACGGTCACTCTCCTTCCAATCACCTCCGGTTAAAAACAACCATGAATTTCGATCTGAACAAAAGATATACGCCCTATCTGGCCGGCGAACTGTTTTTTCAGAGAAGCTATTCGGATAATAAAAACCGCTTCGATCAGACCCGCTTTTCAGCAGGATTACTCTACGATATCGACAAGAAAAATCAGGTGGACGTGCATTATATGGTGAACACCAATTTCAATAACAACAACCAGGGTGCCAGGTATTATGTGCTAAGCCTCAATTATTACTACTCTTTCTGATTATTTAAAAAGATCCTGAAGCACTTTCCCCTCGCTGACCGGCATCGGAAAGCCAAGAAGCTTCGCGGCTGTGGCTGGTACGTCTACTTGCCGGTGCTCTTTATCAATAATAACGTTCTTTTTGAAATCAGGCCCTGCAGCCCAGAAATTGATATGCCTGCAACCTTCGCAGCCATCGCCGTGCGATACAAAGCCATCCGCCACCCCATTAAGATGTCTTCCATGGTCATTGGTTACAATTAAAGTTGTGCGGTCTTTCAAAATCGTATCAGAGTTGATCAGATTCCAGATCTCCCAGACATATCCGTCTGTATCCCTTATCCCCTGCAGATATCCTTTCCAGTTATTGGCATGCCCCGAAGCATCGGGTTCCTTGAAGTTGATCAGCATCAGGTTCGGATGGTCTCTTGTGAGTACTTTTTTGACAGACTGCAAAGTTACTTTGTCCTCTCTGTAGCCTGTTCCTATGCCGTTCACACCGCAGTCAGTCGATGGAGTATATTTATTAGCCCATTCGGGATCTTTGGTGTTGGCCAGAATTTCAAGCTTATCCTTGGTGGTGATTATCCAGGCAGTACTCTTATCTTTTCCCGTATGCTTCAGAAAATATTGAAATATGGAAGGATGATCCGGATATACTTTTTCTCCGCTGTTGGCAATTTCCTGTCTGTAACCGGTAGTCAGGGCCGTATGTCCCGAATTGGTATAGGTAAAGCCGTCGTTCTGAAAGTTGGTGTATATCACGCCTTCTTTAGCCAGGTCATTGGCCATGTGAGGAATGTATTGATGGGTTGAATCTCCCCAGGTTTCGGAATAACGAGGGCCATCCACAACCAGAATAATGACGTGCCTGGTTTTTAAATTCTGCGCTTCAGGGTTCTTCTGATTTACATTATTCTGTGTACAGGACACTCCAGAAAACAGGAGAACAAGGTAAGAAACGGTTTTTAGCATGGTATTCATAATGGCTATGCAAATATAGTAAACCTAATTTAAGCAATATCGTCTCAATCACTTGCTTATATATAATAGTTTCCTGTAATTTAATTATTCCATAAACCTATAAATCTTATATCATTATGACTATTACACAAATTGTTTTGCTGGTCATCGGATTTTTAATCCTGTTCGGCTGCTTTATTACTGTAAAGCAAGGGACGGTTGCTGTGATCACGGTATTCGGTAAATACCGCAGAATCATGACTGCCGGTCTTAATTTTAAGATTCCATTTATAGAGTCAGTCTATAAAAGGATCTCTATTCAGAACCGCTCCGTGGAGCTTGAGTTTCAGGCCACC
>JBJMLY010000059.1:0-5098 GCA_045805025.1 Cytophagaceae bacterium
CAGCCCCTTATTTTTTGCCCCTAACTTACTTTCTTTCATAAGTATTAGCGCAATCACTTCATTCACTCTTTTGGCTCGATATTGATTATTCTCAAAAACCAATTTTTCAGGAAACATAGAACCAATGATCTTCTGCTTTACCTCCAGCGGTGATTTCTCAAAGTATTGATCCACGCTCTTCAGCATTGTTATATTCTGCTTTAAATGCTTGCTATAAGGAGAATCGGAAAGCTCCAGTCCTGCTTTCTCACGTCTAAGCTTCGCATTCAACTCTTCGAATCTGTTTTTGATAGCTTTATATTCAGCCGAATCAATTTTACCGTCAAGCATCAACTCCTGAGCATTATTAATTCTACCCTCATTTTATTCGATTAAATCCAGGAATAAGATTTATCTCTGCCTGCTTGAGCAAACTTCCCGATTGAACATGGCTCTATGAAAAACTATCTTAAAGAATTAAGAAGTAAATAATCAAGGCTTGCTCCCTCATCAGAACTGGCTTTGCTTAGCTTTTTCACTTCCATTATTTTCTTTTTTAATTCCCAGACCGTAGTCGGCCTCATTTCAAGCTGACGGGAAAGTTCATTGCTGTTCAGGTCTTCTTCGTATTTATTGACTTTTGCAATGATATAAAAAGCTTTTACCAGAGAGAATTTACACTTATGCAAAATAGTATAGGCTGTAATGGATTCATCATAGCGACATTTGGTGCATCTTCTTGAAAATGGTTTATTGCCCGCACAGAATTTCTGATTTCCACATTTTTTGCAAAGATATCCATTACCCCATTTGATCTCTTCAATATATCTCTTGCAAGCCATGTCATCGGGAAAAATGGTAAGAAAATCATCGTAGCTTATATCCCGGAACTTAATTCTGGCTTCTACGGCTTCTTTTACCTGAGTCTTTAGCTTATGGTTATCGAGATCCAGCATCTGATTCCACCGGCTTATTTCTTCTGCCTGTTGAGAAAGCTTCAGGTTTGCTTCGTTTAATTCTTCCGCCTTCAGATTAAGCTCCCTTGTTCTTTCTGCCACCTTTTCCTCCAGCTCCCTATTTACTTTATTGCTCAGCTTTTCATTGATCACCAGCTGATCTATGGTCTTCTTCTGGGCTTCCTGCTCCGCGATTTTAAGGAACCGGATCCTGTCACCAAGCGCTACAGAAAAAAGAACAATCTCAGCAAGGATTCCTATGTTAAATCCATATACACCTATTACAGAAAACGCTTCAGAGCTTGTGATATACTTCAGGATACCTGTAATTTTTATAAGTCGTATAAGCAAACCCAGCACAATCATTGTATTGCTGATGATAAAAAGACGGGCCGGCAAATATCCCCGCAGATATATTTTAACCGATGTATAATAAATCAGGAAGAAAGGAATAAGATAGAACGAAGCGCTGATGGCAAAGTTTAAACTAAATACCAGCGCGACCACATCGACAAGAAAATAGATTCCTACAACCCATTTTATAATCTTATTTAACAGAGAGCTATAACTTTTGATATTGAGGAACAGTCCGGAATAAACCACAAAAAGAATCAGAAGCAATGATTTGGAAGAATAGGAACCGATTTTTGAAATGATGGGGAAAGATGACCAGATATATTGAAAGCCAATACCATCTTCAATCAGAGAGTTCCATGTCCAGGCTATAACATAGAGAACATAAAACAGATAAATCTTTTCCCTCAGGGTGAAAAAGAGTATGATATTATAAATAGCAATAATGAAAAGGATTCCATAATAGAAACCAAGCAGATAATATTCTTTGAGCGAATAGCCCGCAAACCGCTGATTAGAACTTATCTTAAACATCAGGCTGCCTCTTCTGTCGGGCTTGAACCTGAGATAGTAATACTGGTTCGCACTGAGAGGCAGGTCAAGGTCAAAAACAAAATTTTTATGATCATATTCTCTGCTATTGAAAGGGAAATCGACGCCCTCATTCTTAGAATGATATTTACCATTCTGGTCAGGAGCATATAATGTGACCGATTTGAATTTAGAGTCCAGGATCTCTAAAATCCATTTGTTTTTTGTATGTAAATCCGTATTGATTTTAAACCTTACCCAATAGGTAAACTCAGGATTCCGGTTCGCCAGTTTTGTATAGGAAGATCGCTGATTGGCGGGAATCGAGAGAATATCATTCAGAGAAAGGCTGTTCGAGCTGTCTTCAAAAATTTCCACATACTCGCTACTTGCCGCAAATGAAGTGCTTGAATCATTCAGTGGGATGGTCTTTAAAGCATAGACATAATCTATGGCGAATAAAAATACTATAAAGACGAGTATGTATTTTTTCTTCATAAGCCAAACGGTAATACAATTCATCAGGGATAAGGCTGAAGAAAACTTCTGTCTATTTTAACCCCTCGTAATATCTCTTAAGAATAAAGTATGCTCTTTTCTTTTCACCCCGCTCGGATATAAGCCCTTTCCTGTTCCAGTAATCCTGTATATAAGGTAAAGGCCTTCTGGGTGATCTGAAGTCCGTCAATATCCATGGTGAAACTCCGCGAAGGAAAGTTATTTTCTTTAACATGTTGACCTGATGAATAAAAAATTGTTCCTGATATTCCTCCGTAAATTTTTCCGTCGCTTCTCCATGATGTCCATACAAGCAGTCTGCACCAAGCTCACTGATGATTAAAGGTTTTCCATAGGCCGATTGCCAGGAGAAATTCTCAATATCAGGGGTTTTATAATCGTCATACCAGCCTATATATTCATTACAGCCAAGCACATCCAGGTATTGGCCCAATGGGTCATCCAGAATCTTTGTAAACTTTGTTTCGTTATGCACTTCGAGAGCCGCCGTGATCAGGCGCGTGTCGTCAAGCTTTCGTGCCAGATCAATAAGATTCTTTAAAAACAGTGTACGGCTTTCTTTTAAAGGGGTTTCATTGGCGACAGACCACAACACAACAGAAACTCTGTTTTTATCACGGATTATCATTTCTGTCAGCTGATTCCTGGCATTCTCTATGGTGACAGGATTTTCCCATTGTATTGTCCAGTAAAGAGGAATTTCCGACCATACCATAAGACCGAGCTTATCGGCCAGCCTGGTCATGTTTTCATTATGCGGATAATGCGCCAGCCTTACATAGTTGCATCCAAGCTCCTTAGCTGCGCCCAGGAGTCTCTGAGCATCTTCCATGCTGTATGCCCTGCGCTCTGCCGAGGCTATTTCTTCATGAATGCATATACCTTTCAGAAAAACCGGCTTTTTATTCAATAGGATGTTTTCACCTTCCGTTTCTATACACCGGAAACCGATCAGCTCTTCGACGCTGTCTTTTCCGGAACTGATAATGACTTTATAAAGCTTTGGATTTTCAGGCGACCATAAATTAAGATTCGCCTTAAAGGTGAACTGCACCGATCCACTGGTATCAGTAGTGGCTTCTTTGAGAACCTTCGCTTCAGGTATTTCAATAGTCACTTTCTGCGATATTTTATTGCTGAGCTTCACCGAAGCTGAAATTTCATTCAAGGATTTTTTTCTTAGCTGAACTGTATAATCCTGAATGAATGCAGAGGGTAGTTCCACCAGATTTACATCCCTGGTAATACCTCCATAGTTCCACCAATCCGTATTGACGGTAGGTATGGCTTCTTTATATCTTTTGTTGTCAACTTTTACTACCACAAAATTCCCTTTTTCTTTAACCCTTCCTGTTACCTCAAATTGAAATGGGGTAAATCCACCGATATGCCTGCCAAGCTTTTCTCCGTTCAGATAAACATAAGTCTCATAATTGGCCGCGCCGAAATGAAGGAATAAGCGGGTATCTTTCTGTACAGGATAATCAAAAGAAAACTTATACCAGATAGTTCCCTCATATAGCTTAAGGTCTTCCCGCTGGGAATTCCAGTCCCCCGGTACATGCAATGTCCTGGCATTGTCAAATTTATATTCAACAAGCTCTGACTTATCTTTAGGCTCATAGTTCCTGAAATAACCATTATTATTTTCTTCATAGCGGTAATTGTAAAATCCGTTTTCATAGGGATCCACAATCACGGCCCATTTGCCGTTCAGGCTCATCGTCTTCCGCCCTTCTATGTTGCCGATCATAGAACTATTCTGAGCGGCGGCGGATATGCCCGAAAGCAATAGAAAAGCGAGAATATAAAGTCGCGCAAGTGAATTTGTATATTTCATGAAGTTGTTTTGCTTTTTTTATTCTCTTTCTGATTTAGGATACGACCATACAAACATACCTGTTTATAGTAAGCCTTTAGAATAATTCTAGTTTTTTAGTCAATAGCTGGTCTTTACTATATATCTGGATCAGATACATGGCAGAAGGCAGTTCACTAAAATAAAAGTATTTCCTTGAATGACCTTTTCCCACTGACGTCTTTCCTGAATAGACAATCTGTCCGTGAACAGTGTATAGCACCATAGAAAATTCGGTCTGGTCTGCAAGGAATGTCTCCAATACCAGTTCCTTATTTTCGAGGACATTTACCAGGATTTCATTCTTTCCTAAAGACAGGCTGCGGGTAACACTGTATGTGTATTTTCCATTGACATCGATTTGTTTAATTCTGTAATAAACGATGCCGGAAGTTTCTGTCGAAACCGGATCCAGGTAGGTATAATTCTGTGGCGTCTGAGAATTCCCATGTCCAGCTATAGTTCCGATTGAAATAAAATGAATGCCATCGGTACTTTTTTCAATTTCGAATTCTTTATTATTCAATTCACTTGATGTAGCCCACTCAAGCAAAGCCTGATCGCCGCTTCTGCTGACCTCAAAAGAAACCAGTGTCACAGGCAGAGGAGCGTTGCAGCTGGAGAACTGAGAAGTGCTGCTGGTTGGAAAACTGTTCCCTGAAGGGTCTGTGGGATTAGTCTGCGTGGCAGTTACCGAAAGTGAAGCGGCAGCGGAAAGCCCCAGATTATGTGTAATGCTCCAGACTCCGCCGGAGACAATTGCGGAGCCTATATAAGTTTCACCTTCGCAATCGCATTTGGAGCCTGCGTCTACCGTGGAGTTCATATAGGCATGAATCGTGTAGCCATCGATGCCAGTGCCGTTTACATCGTTGGGGTTGCTATTCACGATTACTGGCGC
>JBJMLY010000060.1:0-5308 GCA_045805025.1 Cytophagaceae bacterium
GGAGGCATCCAGGTCGTTGTAGCCGGCATTTGAAAATTCTTTTTCCATTACCATGCGTCCCGTAAGGTCTGTGATGCTGACATGATTTACGTCACCTGAAATATGAAAAACACCTGTACCCGGATTCGGGAAAACTTCACAATCCAGGTCTGAAAGACGGGCGCTGAATAGTCCGGTCGGTACACTCACCGAGGAGCCGAATACGGGTCTGATCATCAGGCTGCCTTTGTCGGGAAAAGGACTCCAGAAGTTGGAGACATTATAGAAGGTTTTATCGTGGGAGTCTGTATTCAGATCCCAGCCGACAGGGATTTTTTTATTGACCGTTTGTCCGTACCCTACATAGAAGGTATTGCCTACGGTCACCAGGCTATCCAGCATAAAGCGTTTGTACTGGTTCAGGTTTCTGTAGCTGAAGGCAATGGATTGCTTGTGCAGAACCTGGTCTGTGTTGATGTCACTCCAGATAGTAAGAACCATCGGTGTTCCCGGAAGACTGAGATTAGTAAAAATATCCGGAAAGTAAATATCGACTCCGATCATGGTATCCTTTACAGACGAACTGGCCAGGGTATATTTCACGGCGACCTGACCGGCAGCGGTCAGGTTTGCAGACGCCTCCGCGCTGCTATCGTCGTATGCATAATAGTTATCAAGCATGTTGTAGCAGAAGGCTGAATCGTTGGTTCTGGAATCAATCCCAAAAGCTACATTGTCCGGTGTAGAGGCAGAGATCAGGTATTTGAGTTTGATAGGACCACCCAGGGAATAAATTTTGCTGGCATCAATGCTGAATGAGAGCGTATCGATATTGCCCGGAAAAAGCTGGGTAGGACTGGTATTAATGGTGATCGGTTCAAAAACAGTATTCGTAAACTCATCTTTAATCTCGCTGTTTGCTTTTGTGTAGATAACACTGGGGTCGCTTTCGGAAAGATTTCTTACAACATAGTTAGCGGAACTCAGGAGCAGTTTCTGCTTAAAGAATTCCTTGTATGGAATCGCAGTATAACCATTTAAAATGCTTACCGGAATGGAGGAAATTGCCGTAAGATCTCGGTGTGAAGTAGGTGTGGCGGTGTTGTTGGTGTCAAGTATGATGTAATCCAGGTTCCATATATCGTAAGAACCTGAAATTTTTCCATATGAGATAAAACGGAATTGAAATCCCTTGTGAAAATAGAGCGGATCTTTGAGTGTTACAATGGCTTGTCTGAAATCGGTAGAATCCCCTTTCATACCCCAGGCATATTTCCATATCCCGGACGAATTTTTCATCTCCAGCATAATCGAATCGCTTAGATCGGGTTTTTCTCCATTGCCGCCTCCCTGCCAGTAGAAGCTCAGGACCATGGAATCAGCCGGAGTAAATGCCTGAATATTGATGGGAAGAGATGTAAGCGTATCGGTAGCACCTATTACATTGGATGCCGAATACGCTTTTCCGTTGGCGTCCAGTCCGTCAAAGGTAGCTACATTATAGCTGGGCGGGTTGATGCCGTAGCGATCATTGATATAAACACCTCCTGTATTCATCCATTTCAGCGTGTCAGGATTTTGGCTGCGATGGTATACGCTTCGTACCCAGGATCCGCGGTCATTGCCAATAAAGGCAGATCCTGTGCCTATGACGGGTGCGGTGAGGGCTGCATCCGAATAAAGCTCCACTTTAAAAGGATTGATCCTTTTAACATAAAAGCCCGAATTAAAAAAGACAGAGTCTGCAAAAACATTGGGACTTGCCTTTGCTCCGAAGATCCTGATCTGATTTCCATTGTACAATCCATGAAGGCCGAAGGTGGTGAACCAGACGGTATCTCCTGAGGTAAAATGCACCGAATCGATAGGAGGAGTAAGGGAGGTGAAGTCTTCGAAGAAAGGAATCCTGAGTGTGTCCTTTACTTTGGTTACCGCATTCACGGAGGCGGAAGCAGCTATTCTGAAATTTCCTGAATGATCAATGCCTGATGCGGAATGTCTGTGCGGATCACTCTGAAGGGGAGTGAATTCAATCTGCGCCCATAAAGAGCCGGCTGCCAGAAGCAGGATTACTAATATCGTGTATTGTTTCTTCAAAATTCATTCTATTCTATGGGAGCATTGCCTGCCACCCATATACTCACTTCTCCGCCTCCTTTAAGCACGCGGCCTGCATTCCCGGCCGGGTTTTGTCTTACCACAGTTCCTGCAGGCTGGGATGAGCCCGGGTCTGATTTTATGGCTCCGACGGTTAATCCGACTTCTGCCAGCATATCCCGTGCTTCCTGAAGTTTCATGCCGGTTACATCGGGAACTTCAATCTCCTGCGAGTTATCTGTGCCGTTTCCAACCGTCAGATCAATCTTGGTGCCTTTAGGAAGGTAGGTTCCCGGCTGGATCGTCTTTCCTTTAATCTGCTGATCCAGCACTAAATTAGGAAACGGACTACTCACGTAATTTATTTTACCAACAGCCAGGTCAAAGCTTCTTAAAGTAGATTCGGCACTTCTGAGCGAGGCTTCGATCAGCCTCGGCATCTTTACCTTGGGAGGGTTGGCGGAGGCGATGGTGATATATATTTTTCTGTTTTTCTTGACCTTAGACCCTTCCAGGGGGTGTTGGGTAAGTACGGCATAAGGCTTACTTCCGGGAGAATAGCTTGAATCGTTGATTTGATACCTCAGGTGCTTTGATTTCAGGAAAGCGTCCAGTTCTTTGGAGTTCATTCCTGTAAGCTTGGGCACCGTAATCGTCTCGCCATGATTGGTCGTTACCGGCAGGTAAATGAAAAAAAAGCAGAGTATGATCGCTATGAATACGCCTAAGATAACGGCAATATGAATAAATACGTCTTTGGGGGAATTAGCCTTTAAAAACATTTATTTCAGTAGATTTTCTTTTTCTCTTTGTATACCAAAGGTTAAAATATTATCAATAAAATCATAGGGCTTATATCCATTTATTGCACACTGATGAAAAATGCAGGTGGCAGGGGTCATTCCCGGCAATGAATTTACCTCTATGATAATGGTTTCTGCTCTGTTATCGTCATAAACCCTAACGAAGGCATCGATACGTGCATAACCCTGAATATTGAGAATTTCAGCCACTTTCTGAAGTTCGCCACGAACCTGTTCCGAAATATGCTCATGGTTTTCAGTACCTTTTCCATAGCGTGCAGGAGTGATGTTCTGTCCTTCTCCCGCCAGAAATTTCTCTTCCAGCGATAATACATCACCCGTAGCCAAGGTTTCTGAGGGTTCAAATACTTCGTATTCGATTTTGCCATCCTGGTTATAACGTGTCAGCAGACCGCCGGTCACTTCGAGGAAATGCTTCGCATTTTCTTTTGAGATCAGGTCTTCAATCAGGAAATAGCTTTTGCAGGGGAACTCCTCGTTGTATTTCAGGTTCAGTACCTTAGCGCTATCGGAGCCGTTGACGGCATCAATTCCGAAGATAAGCTTCGCAAATGCCATGAGATCCTCGCGGGTTTTTATTTTTTTCACCGCAGAGCTGCATCCGTCATCGGCGGGTTTCGCAATGATCGGATAATGGAAACTCTCCTCGATCTTTTCGATCAGGTTTTTCGCAGAGGCATCCCAGTCTTTTTTAGTCACCAGCATGTGGTTGGCCACGAGTATTCCTTTTCTTCTCAGAATTTCATTTGTATCGTATTTATTGATGGTGATCTTGGAGCTTTCAATGCCTGATCCGTTGTAGGGAACATTGTACTTCTCAAGTTCTGCCTGCACTGAACCGTCTTCTCCGGGTCTTCCGTGCAGTGCTATAAAGGCGGCATCCACCAGAGCGGACAATTCTTTATAGCTTACTCTGGTAGGCTCCATGATGGCATGGGTCACGTATTTGTTGGTAATCTCATTGGCCTCTTTGATGATGTTTTTGATCACCGGATGTTTAGGCTCCACATGCATGACCTTTTCCTTGATATCATCCGCATTGTCTTTCAGCATGATGTTGATCGGAATAACGAAGAGCTTATGTTCGTGCTCATCGCCGGTCAGGAAAACAGGCACTGGTTCATACTTGGCGCTGGACGCCAGCTTTTCATAAATATTTCTTCCGCTTTCGACAGAGATATGTCTTTCTGAAGAAAAGCCTCCCATGATCACAGCTACTTTAATCTTTTTCACAGCAGAATCTTTCAGACTCTTCAGGCTTTCGTCGAGCTTATTCAGCAAGGATTTAAAGGCGTATGTCTTTTTCCCGGTTTTAATTCTTTCTACCAGCGAGGTTCTGATGATATAGGTCAGGAACTGTGAAGGGTTCATGCCGATTTCGGCAGCCTGGTGGAAAAAGAAGGATGAGGGAAGCATCCCTGAAGTGGTATTGGGGTCGTTCAGGAAAATTTCACCATTGGAGCTGATGAATCCGTCAAGACGGGCGTACACATTGAAGTGCAGCTCTCTGAAAAGGCGCTCACATTCTTTTCTGATTTTATCGATCTGCTCGTCGGGAAGCTTGATTGGCGTAACTTTTCTGGTCATGCCGGGCAGATACTTGGATCTGTAATCAAAGAATTTATTTCCTTTGACAATTTCGGTAGGAGGAAGGGCCAGAGGCAATCCGTCCTGATCCTGTATCACGATGCAGCTGAATTCTTTTCCTTCAATGAAGGATTCGACCATGATCTCTTCTTCATTGTCCATGCTCTCCAGGAATAGAGACTTATCCGATTTCTTGAAAGAATCACGGATGAATACCAGAAGGTCTTCGGGATGGTTGAGCAGCTTGCTGCCGGCCATAACGGGCATACCGATCCCGTCGCGGATATCGGTGAGTTCTTTCAGGAAATTCACCTGCTTTTCTTCCGGCATCTGATCCCAATCTTTTTTATCGATCTGCTGCACGAAGAAGCTTCTGTTGACCGATTTTGTAAACCTGTCGATGTCGTTGTCGCTGATGACGGAAATTCCGATGGAAGATCCCTGGTAAGGAGCTTTTACCACGAAGGGCATGCCCAGCTGTTTTTCAAATTCCAGGAATATGCCTTTTTTATCGGCCGTATTCAGCCATCGTTCTTTGCTCAGGTATAAATTCTTCGGTCCTTTAAAGCCTGCATGGCTCATCAGCTGCTTCTGCACGATCTTGTTGATGCCGATGGAAGAAGGCAGGATTCCGGAGCCTGAATAAGGTATGTTATACCATTCAAGCAGGCCCTGAATATTGCCATCTTCTCCGTACGGACCGTGAAGGGCCAGAAATGCAAAATCCATCACTTTGGAAAATTCGGAAGGATGGATCTTATGTCCTACATGCGATAATATTTTAGTCTGTTCTTCTTCCGATAATTTGCCCAGGGATTCAA
>JBJMLY010000061.1:0-5131 GCA_045805025.1 Cytophagaceae bacterium
CATTGCTCACCGCCGGCGATATTAATTTTGAACATGTTGAGCACCTGATTCTGGATGAAGCGGACAGAATGCTGGACATGGGCTTTAATGAAGATATTGAACGGATCATCAGCTACCTGCCTGTTAAGAGACAGACCCTGCTTTTTTCCGCAACCATGCCTCCGAAGATCAGACAGCTGGCCAATAAAATATTAAAGAACCCGGCTGAGATCAACATTGCCATATCAAAACCGGCTGAAGGAATTCTGCAGCAGGCCTATGTAGTATATGACAGCCAGAAGATCGGCATCTTAAAAGAAATTCTTAAGAATGAGGCTTTCAGCAGCATCATCATTTTCGCTTCCACGAAAGACAATGTTAAAAACCTGAACAGGGAGCTCAATAAAAACGGATACCCTACCAAAGCTTTCCATTCAGACCTGGAGCAGGAAGAGCGGGAAGACATTATGAGGGAATTCAAAAGCAAAAAGCTGCGCATCATTGTAGGCACCGATATCCTTTCCAGAGGCATTGATGTGGAAGGCATCAGTCTGGTCATCAATTACGATGCACCTCCGGATCCTGAAGACTACATTCACAGGATCGGCAGAACTGCCAGAGCGGAAACTACCGGTACTGCTATCACCTTCATCAATCAGAAAGACCAGAAGAAATTTTTCAGAATTGAAAGTCTGATCGGAAAAGAGATTGAAAAAGTTAAAATCCCTTCTGAATTCGGCGAAGGCCCTGTTTACGATCCTAATGCAAAACCATCGGGAAATTTCAGCGGAGGAGGAAATAAAAACTTCAAAGGCAAAAAACGCTGGAGCGGAAAATCAAAAGGCGGAAACGGATCCTCGGGGAATCCTCCTAAAAACAATCAAGGTTAAATCCTGCTGAATCTATTCCAGGCGGGAATACTTAATATCTCTCACCATCAGCACGATAAATATTATTTCCAGAATCAAGAGAAAGATAAAGTAAACGGCTATAAAGTTTTGCCAGATCTGCTCTGAAATGGTGATGACGCTAAACATTTTCTCGACCGAATCAGCCAGAAAAATGACCAGAAACGCAATTACGGGTGTCAAAAACGAATCTTTCATAGCTACACCATTTTAGTTACTTTAAAATAACAGCCGGGGGGACTGTTTAGTTTATCCTTCCGGTGACAATAGTATCTGAAACGGTATTTAAACATTTCTGTTCCAAGCGTGCCGAAGAAAATATTCCTGTGGATCTTTTTTCAACTGCCATTGTTATGCAGTGCACAATATTTTATTTCCGGCCAGGACCCCTCAAAAATTAAGTGGGATCAGATCAATTCAGAGAATTTTCAGATTATTTATCCGCATAATTTCAGAGCGGAAGCGCAACGACTGGCGAATTCTCTGGAGGCTGCTCATATTTACAACACCCACACCTTAAAGATCAAGCCTAAAAAAATTTCGGTGATCCTTCATAATTTTTCCAGCGTTTCCAATGCTTTTGTAGCCTGGGCACCGAAAAGATCTGAGTTTTATACAATTCCTCCCCAGGACATTTATCCGCAGGATTGGCTGAATCAACTCGCTTTGCATGAATACAGGCATGTGGTGCAGCTTTCCAAAATGTATCAGGGCTTTACTAAAATACTTTATTTTGTTTTCGGCGAGCAAGCGATGGCCGGCGTGATGGGGCTGTATGTTCCATTCTGGTTCCTTGAAGGCGATGCCGTATGCGCGGAAACAGCCTTGTCTCATACAGGCAGAGGTCGGCTTCCTGAATTTTCAATGCCTCTAAGGGCCCAGGTACTGCAACGGAAAATATATCCGTACGAAAAAGCCGTATTCGGTTCTTACCGTGATTTTGTTCCAGACCACTATATCCTGGGCTATCAGCTGGTGGCCAATGCAAGAAAACGGTATGGGGCAGAGATCTGGGATAAAACACTGAATCAGGTGGCCAGGCATCCCATTGGTTTATTCCCTTTCTCGCACGGCATCCGCAAAAGTTCAGGGCTTTCAAAATGGAAATATTATAAATCCTGTCTGCAGGAACTGGACACTCTGTGGAAAGTACAAGAGGAAAAAACAAGCTATACACCCTTTGAGCTTCATAACCGGAAGAACAAAAAAGTATTTACCAATTACCGCTTTCCTCAATGGATGAATGACAGTCAGCTGGTAGCCCAAAAATCGGGCCTGGCGGATATTGCCGAATATGTGCTGCTGAATCGTGACGGCAGCGAAACCCGCCTTTTCCGTCCCGGGTTCATAGATCCTGTCTGGCTTTCAGCAAGAGGCTCTAAAATCGTATGGGCTGAATACGGCTTTGATAAAAGATGGGAAAACCGTACCTGGTATGACATTATCTGTTACGACGTCCAAAGCGGTAAAAGAAAAAGACTCAGCAGAAAACGATTCCTCTTTGCTCCCCGATTATCCGAAGACGGAAACAGGATCGCTGCCGTAGAGGTCAGTCCGGAAAATAAATATTCCCTGGTCATTCTGGACGCCAATACCGGTAAGGATTTGCAAAGGATAAGTCATCCGGGCAATGAACAGTTCATTATGCCATGCTGGTCGGAAGACGGTAAAGAGATTGTTGTTATACTTCTGAATGAAAAAGGAAAAGGCATAGCCAGTGTAAATACGGAGACCGGTATTTTTACGCTCCTTCTACCCTATTCTTATCAAGACATCAGTCAGCCTGTCACAAAAGGAAACCGGCTTTATTACCATGGAATCTATTCAGGGATTGACAATATATACGAGATGGAGATCGCCAGCGGAAAAATCAGGCAGCTCAGCTCAAGCCGTTTCGGAGCCTTTGACCCCGAAATCAGCAGGGACGGAAAGAAGCTTTATTATTCGGATTATTCAGCAATGGGCTTCAATGTGGCCAGTATGAACCTGGAAGAAGCCCTCGGAACGCCAGTTGAAAACATTGAGAATAATTCTGTAAAACTATATAAAGCCATAGCAGCACAGGAAAAAGGAGTAGTAAACTTTGATTCTTTACCACAAAAAGAATTTCCGGTAAAGCCTTACCGGAAATTCCCTCATCTGCTTAATATCCATAGCTGGGCACCGGCCTCTCTGAGCGGAGGCAATATGTATATAAATCCGGGTGTCACCCTGCTCTCGCAGAATAAGCTAAGTACGGCAGTCGTGCAGTTAAGTTACGATTATAATTACAACGAAAGAGCCGGAGGACTTACCAGCAGCATGATCTACCAGGCTTTATATCCCGTGTTCGAATTGAGCACGTCGAACAGAAACAGAACGGGCTCATATGTGGACGCGGGCGGTACGGCCAGGAGATTTACCTGGCATGAACAGAATTACAGCCTGAGGGTAAGTCAGAATTTAAATATGACCAGAGGAAAATACCGGCAGAATCTGAACTTCTCCCTGGAAGAAAACTATGAGTACCTGAGCCTGCCTGATAATCCGGCGGTCAATACCAGTCATGGATCCATTTTATCCGGCGCCTTAACTGCGGAAGGATACAGACTTCTGAAGGTAAACTCCAGGGATATGAGATCAAGATGGGGACAGAGCTTTTACATCAACTATCAGGCGGCCGAGGAAGGAACCTATCAGCCGGCACAGGGAGGAAATTTTTCTGTAAAGGAATTATTCAGCACAGAGGAAGCCCTTTACATGCCAGGGATTACCAAACATCATAGCCTTAAGCTGGACGGCGCTTTTCAGAGACAAGGCAACGGAAGATTTAGCTTTGTAAGTCCCATAAATCAGGTAAGAGGATTTTCCGGGATTTTTGGATACCGTAATTTTTATCGATTATCTGCCGATTACAAACTTCCTCTTCTATATCCCGACCTCAGGCTTGGACCGGTTCTGTATTTAAAAAGAGTGAAAGCAAATCTTTTTTACGATTACGGATATGCGGACTATGGATTAAGAAAAGCACACTATTATTCCATAGGAGGAGATGTGATGAACGATCTGCATCTGTTTAATTTTATTGCGCCTGTGGAGATAGGAGTACGATATATTTACAAACCCCAGGAGAGAGCAGGACTTATACAGCTGCTTTTCAATATTGATGTTAATTCGATCTAAAAATTAAAGCTCTTTCATAATATCAACTCCGGAAGATGTACCGATCAATACAGCTCCTGCATCGATAACATCCATTACCTGGTCGTAAGTACGGATACCTCCGCAAGCCATAACGCCGACATTCTTCGAAAGACTTTTCTTCATCAGGCTGATCTTATGCTCTAGAGCCCCCTGGGTGGCAAAGCCGCTGGATGTTTTGAGAAAATCGGCTCCGGCGCTTTCAGCGATCTGGCAAGCTTTCACAATTTCAGAGTCGGTAAGATAGGCTACTTCAATAATTACTTTGAGCATACAGCCATTGTCGTGGATTAACTTGCTGCATTTAGCCAGGTCTATTTTCACCCAGTCCATATCCATCTTCAAGGCAGAAATATTGACCACGACGTCTATTTCCTGCGCTCCGTCTGCGATAGCCAGCTTTATTTCTTCCAGCTTCGTTTCAGTCATGTTGTAACCGAAAGGAAAACCGGCGACAGTAATGAGTCTGATGTTTTCTTTCCCTATTTCTCTTTTGGCTCTCTTTACCCAGAACGGAGGTACGCATACTCCGCGGAACTTATATTTTCCTGCTTCTGCGACCAATGAATCGACATGACGATCGGTGATAAAAGGCTTAAGGTTGGTATGCTCTATATACTCATTGATGGGCAGCATAAAAAAAGTATTTTGATAAATATAATTTTTTTAAAGCAGAGTAAAAATTTTTTTATCCTTAAAAAAGAATTAGATTTGTGGAGTTAAAAATAATTATCTGAAAGCAAAAAGTCATGTGAGCAATCGCATGGCTTTTTTTATTGCCATGTTTGATGATAGGATGACAAATGTCATCAACGGGGGATTCCCTCCTGCGCAGGAAAAATGAGAACATAATTCTTTTGTCAACCCGTCATTGCGAGGTAATGTTACTCTGATAAAGATTCAACGATTTAAATTCAGATGTCTTTTGATACACCAGAAACCGAAGCAATCCCACAGCTATAATAAAATGAATTATATTAGCCTGTTGGCCAACTGAAAATCTTCAGTCGCAGGTATTCTTGTAATGCTTACATAGCCGAAGGATTGCTTCGGCCTTCGTGTCA
>JBJMLY010000062.1:0-10900 GCA_045805025.1 Cytophagaceae bacterium
ATGGAGCCCATCCTTAAAAAACACCGCAAGGCAATTATTATTCTGGAGCTGGAACCGAAAAGCAATTACAAAGATAAAGATCCGGCAAAACTCAAGGCCAGCTTTGATCAGTCGATCGCCAATAAGAACATCACGGAAGCGCTGGCTGTTCAGAAAGAGATTTTCAGGAGAGTGTTATACCACCAGGCACCTGAGGGCTTTATTGAAAAGCTTGAAGTGCCGGAACAGCTGGAGTTCGGCCTGTTGAAAAATAACATGGCCGCTTTTAAATACCAGGAAAACGTAATCGACCTTTTCGAAACGCTGAAACAGTTTAAAAGGATGGAAGATATTATGCCCTCCAGCCATCGCATCAAATACAACATCTGTGTGCTGGAGCTGAAGGGCTGGCTTTCCGCTGAGATCACCGTCGATCCCGCGGATCTTTATCAGCGCATTCAGGATTTGAATAAAACTACGGTCGACAAACGCCTGGTTAAAAGAATGCTGATCAATTACCACATCATCAACAGCGAAGTTCTGATGGCACAGAGAAAATATCAGGAAAAGGATAAATCCTTAAAATTCATTTCTGACAATTATACCTTTCTTAACCTCAGCGATCAGGATCTGCTGAGCCTGGCCCAGTATTTTGTCGAGTTCGGTCATTCGGACTGGTCCCGTAAATTTCTTTATCAGTATGTGAAGAAGCTGGGCGCCAGTGAAGACCTGCTGTTTTATTACCTGAACCTGACGATTACCCGTTCGGAACTGAATGAAAGCAAGGATTATAATGCCATTATGCTGAATGCTATCAACGTGAACAGACAACGCTACTGCAATCTTTTCAATACCAGCGGTAAAGACGGAGGAATTACCTTTCAGCTGCTGGAGAATGATTACCTGAAGAGAACCTATTGCGACAACTGTGCGAAAAAATGAGGTAGCTAGTCAGCATATAGTTGGATTAGAATTATATTTTGATTAATTTATATGATTCTAATAAAGACAAATGAAAAAAGCTTACTTACTCTTGCTCATTTTAGCATCGCTGCAGGGACTTTCTCAAACAGTTACGATTTCGGTAGATCCGACTCAGGGCAAGACACATATTTCTCCCTGGATCTATGGAAGGAATAATAATACCTCCGATGATCCTTCAAATCCGATGACTGCAGCACAATGGAATTTTTATAATGATGCAGGTCTCAGAATGTATCGCGAAAATGGAGGAAACAACAGCACCAAATATAACTGGAGATTAAAACTAAGCAGTCATCCCGACTGGTATAATAATGTGTATGACCACGACTGGGACTACAGCATGAATTCAATTCTTAGCAATACCAGCAATACGCAGGCTCTGTTTGCATTCCAGTTGCTGGGCAAAGCCGCCTCCAATGCAGCCCATAATTTTGATGACTATCATTACAACAACTCGCAATGGTGGTCGGGAACGGGAAACAATTGGGCAGGTGGTGGTGGTCCGGCTCCATATGGCAACGGAGGGAATGGGAATCCAAACCTTTATTTAGAGAACTGGACTGCGGATTCCACGGTTGGCATTTTAACGCATTGGAATAATCTTGGATATGACGCTTCCCGCTACCAATACTGGAATATGGACAACGAGCCGGAAATCTGGCAATACACACACGATGATATAGCCAGCTCGTCTATTACGGCAGAGATGTATATGCAGAAATATTTTGCCGTGGCAAAAGCGGCAAGACTTAAATATCCGGGAATAAAATTGTGCGGGCCTGTTTCTCCCAGCGAATGGCAATGGTATAGCTGGAATAATTCAAAAATAACCTACAAAGGAGCTGATTATCCCTGGATGGAATATTTCATCATGAGAATCGGAGAAGAACAGAAAGCAACAGGCATCAGGCTATTGGATGTACTCGATATTCATTGTTATCCCAATAACCCTTCCAACGATGTAATGCTGCAACTGCATCGTCTCTGGTTTGATACGCAGTGGAATTATCCAGATGCAAATGGGGTAAAGGTGGTAGGTCCTTATTCATGGAACAGCGGGGTGACCAAAGAATATTTTTTCGGGCGCTGTAATCAATGGCTCACTCAGCATATTGGAGCAAGCCATGGAGTAAAGTTCAGCATTTCGGAATATGGCTCCCTGGTTTCAAACGGATCGGAAGACCCCAATGTTATTGCCTGCTGGTATGCTTCTCACCTCGGTACCTTTGCGGATAAAGGAATAGAATTTTTTACGCCCTGGGACTGGTATAAAGGTCAATGGGAGGTAATGCATTTGTTCAGCAATTATTATGGAACCCTGGCGGTGAAAACCGTCAACAGCACAGACACGCTGGTGAATGCCTATTCATCCATTTCAGCCGATGAAGATTCTGTCATGATCGTGGTTGTCAATAAGGACCAGGTGAATGCAAGGTCCGTAAATCTGAACCTGCAGAATTTTGTTCCTACGGCCTCGGTCGTAAACGGATATCAGCTTTCCGGCCTGAGCGGGGAAACATTTTTTTCGAAATCAAATAATGCCCTGCAGACAAAAACTTTTACAATAGCTGCCAACCAGCTCTCTTTTTCTGCACCCAAATTATCGGTAACGATGATCCAGATTCCCAAGCAGGGAATAACAACAGGGATCGGATTAAACGGAGTGACGAAATCTTTTGCTATTTATCCTAATCCTACCCGTAATAAATTGACTATTAATGTGGATAACCCGGATGATTATACGGTCAATTTACAGGATATAACAGGACGCCAGCTTGCTTCCTGGAATATGAGCGGAAACGGGCAGATCGATCTTTCTTCCTTTGAAGCAGGCACGTATCTGATTCAGATTATTCAAAATTCCCAGGTAATTACCAGAAAGATAATCAGGGAGTAAAGGTCCTAATGGGCATACTTAAATGATCATTCTGTAATCAGATTTATCAGAAGGTATTATGGAATCCGCGAACATCATGCATCTCACTATATATGTCTAATACAGAAACCACTCAAGAGGCGAAGAGCCAGGCACCCAAATCAAATCTTGTCAAAGCCCTGACGCTGACATCTTTTGCTCTTCTGATGAGCGCTTTTGTAGCGTATCGCTCAGGAGCCTTCGATCAGTTTTTTTCAGGAGATGTTGCTGAGGCGCAGAACTATGAAGCCGATGGAGCCATGCCACTCGATTCTCCCGATGTTAAGAAAGCTGATAGTCTCAGGGAAAGTCCGGCGATGCTTCCCACTTCTAAATCTATGATTCTGATCGATAAAACTTCTTTAAAACATCTGAATACAGATACCAGCAAAAAGAGCAATAAGAAAAAATCTCCTCCGGCTAAAAAATCTAAGCTTGATATGACCATTATGGGCAGCTCTAAATCGGCGCCCGTCTTTACAGAACCGATCAAAGACTCCACCAATTACTGAGAAGGATGAATTTGTACAAACTTCTGGAAGCAACCGGTTTAAGCATACTCTTTCTGGTGCTGGTGTTTGTGCCGATGGAAAAAGTATTTCCGGCCAAAGCCGGCCAGAAAATTTTCAGAAGGGAATGGGGGCTTGACCTCTGTTACCTGCTTGGTCAGTACCTGATCTGGGGCGCACTGGTTTTATGGGCACTCAGTTTCTTCAGCTTCTGGCTGGACGATATCATTTCTCCGGAATTCCGGAAGAGTGTGGCTTCGCAATCCTGGTGGCTGCAGGCGGGCGAAGTGCTGCTGCTGAGTGATTTTCTGATCTACTGGGGTCACCGGCTGCAGCATAAGGTGGAATTTTTATGGAGATTTCATAAAGTGCATCATACGGCCGAGCATATGGACTGGCTTGCGGCGCACCGCGAACATCCGCTTGATTCGATCTACACGATCGGCTTGATCAATTTGCCGGCTTTTATTCTTGGCTTCCCTCTGGAAATGATCGCAGGTCTTATTGCCTTCCGCGGCATCTGGGCTATTTACATTCATTCCAACGTACGTCTGCCGATTGGTCCTTTGCGGATTCTGATTGGCGCTCCGGAACTTCACCACTGGCACCATGATCTTGACCGGGATGCAGGAAACTACGCGAACATTTCTCCATTGATGGATATTATTTTCGGTACCTATACCTGTCCGCCGCGGGAACCTGAAAAATTCGGGATCAAAGAATCTTTTCCTCGCAATTATGCGGGCCAGTTGCTTTATCCTATGCTGCCAAAAACCTGGAGCAAGAAAATGACAAGCGTGTTCCGGAAGAAGAAGTCCGGCGAAACGTTAAACGGGAATGCAGAGGATAAATATTATCCGGTCACTCAAATCTGAAAACACCATGAGCAAAGTAGAAATCCATATTCCAAAACCCTGTCATGAAAACTGGAATGCCATGGTGCCGTCCGGTGAAGGCAGGCACTGCTGCTCCTGTGCAAAAACGGTAGTTGATTTTACGGTCATGAGCGATGATGAGGTGAAGGAATATTTCAGAAAAAACAGAGGCGAGAATACATGCGGGCACTTTAAAGCATCGCAGACTTCCAATCCTCAATCCTTGCTTCATCGCCTGCTCAATACAGCCTATGAATTCCTGGAAGAAAGACCCAGAATTAACTTTTTTCGTCCGGCCTGTTTGTTATTCCTGGGTTTGTGTATGATGCTGGCGGGTTGTCACCGTCATGTGAAAGGGAAAAGAATGTATCCCAGAAATCCGGACATAAAGTCAAGCCAGCAGGAAATATTAATGGATGATTCTCACCGGCTCATGGGCAAGGTCGCCAAGCCGAAAAAGTGATTATCCCGTCATTGCCAGCCCTCGCAATAACGTGCAATAGCGATCCTCCCCATGGCGGTTTCCTATAACTTCAATGGTATTCCTCTATAGAAATCAAGAATCTTACTCTTGAACAGGTAATCGTATTTTGACCTGAGCAGGTCCGATTGAGAAACGGTAAATCTCGACTTGTTCTGATTGTATTCGAAAGGAGTGATGACCCCAAGCTCCAGTCTTTTTTCCGCATTGCTGAATGCCTGCTGCTGCGCTTCCATCGCTGTAACCATGGCATGATATTGCTTCAGGCTAAGCGTAGCATCCAGGTAGGCACGCTGAACGCTTTTGCGGATATTCTGCTTTATGATCAGCGCATCAAGATCTGCATTTTCATAAGTGATCTGCGAACGCCTGATGGAAGTTCGCACCTGCAGTCCGTTCAGGATCGGAATGCTCAGACTCAGCCCTACAAATTTATTGATGTTGTCCTGCACCTGGGGCCCGTACTTTTTAATCTCCGACTGAGAAGTAAACAAAGGCGTAAGCACCGAGTCTCCCGTAGTCTTGGTAAAGCCCACCACCCGGGTCCCGCTGAATTGCGTTCCGGTAATCACTTTATTCGAAGAGGAATACAGGGTGCTGAGGGTGGAGCTGAGCGAAATTCTGGGACTCATCCTTCCTTTCTGAACATACATGGCATACTCGTAGGCCTTTCTGTTGAACTCACTTTGTCTTACCTGAGGCTGAGTGCTTAGTGCGGAGGTATATAGTTCTTCCTCTCCGGGCAGAGCAGCCTCCGTGAATGGAATGTTTTCAGGCCTCATGATCCGGAAATCCGGACTGAATTCCATATTCATATATTGGGTAAGCACCATGAGAGAGATCTGTACATTATTGTCAGCGGCGATCCTTTGGGCTTCTTCAGATGCGAGCTGTGCCCTCAGATCGAAAATCAGCGCCGCAGGGATTTTTCCCGCCTCTGAAAGCCTGGTGGTACGATCGATCTGCTGATTGGTAATCTCAATCTGGTTCTGTGAATTATTAAAAATTTCTTCGTTGAGCAAAATCTGCAGATAGGCGGCCGCCACATTTAAGGAAAGTTCGTTCCGAAGACGCTCTACTTCGAGTTTGCTGACTTCATAGCTGGCGTCGCTTTGCCGTATGCCGTTCTGAGTCTGGAAACCATTGAAAAGCGTAAGAGTCCCGTTCAGGGAATAGTTGTTGGAAGTGATATGGTTGTTGGAATACTGGTTGGTGAAAGGGTCAATGGTACGGCCCAGGTTGTAGTTCAGCGAGCTGGAACCGTTGACGGTAGGCAGCATCGCGCCTTTGTTCATAACCAGATTCTGACGGGCGGTGCGCACATTATTCTCGGCCTGCCGGATCTGAAGGTTATTCTGACTGGCATAAGCAATGCACTCTTCCAGCGTCCATTGTTTCTGGGAAAAAGCGGAGAATGGCAGCAGAAGCGCGAGTATCAGGTATAAAGAAATTTTTTTCATAACAAATCGTTAATAATCATCTAAAGGTACGAGCAGATTTCCACAAATGCTGGCTCCGGCCGGATTTTAAACAGACTGCTAACGTTTGTAAATAAAATATAATATATGGCAGGGTTAAACCTTTCAGAGAAAAGGATGTCTAAAATATCATACCTTTATAGTAAGTTTATCAGCGATGATCAGGATTAAAAATCTTCATAAGTATTATCATACAGGCTCCAATTCCCTGCATGTGCTGAAAGGCATTGACCTAGAGATAAAAGAAGGCGAATTTGTGTCGATTATGGGAGCGTCGGGTTCCGGAAAGTCGACGCTTCTGAATATTATGGGAATTCTCGATTCCTACGATCAGGGAGAATATTCGCTGGCGGGCACGCTCATCAAAAATCTTTCTGAAACCAAGGCCGCCTATTACAGAAATCATTTTCTGGGCTTTGTATTTCAATCGTTTAATCTGCTGGCTTTTAAAAACGCCGCCGAGAATGTGGCTCTCCCTTTATATTACCAGGGAGTGGGAAGAAGCAAGCGCAACAAAATCGCGCTGGAATATTTAGATAAGGTAGGTTTATCAGATCGGGCCGAACACCTTCCTTCCGAACTTTCGGGAGGGCAAAAGCAACGTGTGGCCATAGCCAGGGCCTTGATCAGTCATCCCAAAGTTATTCTGGCCGATGAGCCAACAGGGGCCCTGGATTCACAAACTTCTTCGGAAGTGATGGATTTATTGAAAGAAGTGAACCGATCGGGCATTACGGTTATCGTGGTGACGCACGAAAACGATGTGGCTGCCTTGACCGACAGAATTATAAGAGTTAAGGACGGAGTGCTGGTATAATATGTTTGATCTGGATAAATGGCAGGAAATTTTTAACACGATGCGGGCGCATAAGCTCCGCACGTTCCTGACCGCCTTCGGCGTGGCCTGGGGAATATTCATGCTGGTGGTCCTTCTCGGTGCCGGCAAAGGACTTGAGAACGGAGCCCTGAAAATGTTCGGAAGCATCGCCAAAAATACCATGTGGATCTGGGGAGGGAAAACAACAATTCCTTATAAGGGCCTGCAGCCCGGACGTTATGTGCGCTATAACAACGATGATTATAAGGCGCTGAAAAGTGAATTCCCGGAAATCAGGTATATGGCACCTTCCCTCCGGCTGGGAGGAAGTTTTACGGTGAACTATAAAGACAAAAACGGTTCCTTCAGCGTGGAAGGACAGTATCCCGACCTGCAGAATGTAAAAGCAATGACTTACCCGCGCGGGAGATTTATTAACGAAACGGATATTATGGAAAAAAGGAAAGTAGCCATCATCGGCACCAGGCCGGTGGAGCTGCTTTTCGATAACGAGGACCCCGTCGGGAAATACATTAAAATCAAGGGCGTATATTTTCAGGTGGTGGGAACATTTGCTGTCGAAAATACAGGAGGAGATGGCAGAAACGATGCGGAAAAAATATTTATTCCTCTCACCACCCTTCAGCAGACCTTCAATCAGCCCAACAACCTGGACAACTTTGCCATTACTCCCCAGGAGGGTGTAGATCCTGAAAAGCTGGAGCTAAGGGTGAAACAGGAACTGGCACTAAGACACAACATGTCGCCCGACGATTACAAAGCATTGGGTGGATGGAACTCGGGCAAAGAGGTCAAAAAGTTTACCGCGCTTTTCAGCGGTATCAGCTATTTTATCTGGGTAGTAGGTATAGGCACGATCATCGCGGGAATTGTGGGTGTGAGCAATATCATGCTCATCATCGTGAAAGAGCGTACGCGTGAGATTGGGATCCGGAAAGCGCTGGGAGCACCTCCGGGATCTATTGTAAGCATGATCCTTCAGGAATCAATCGTGATCACCAGCTTTGCCGGTTATTTCGGTCTGGTTTTCGGAGTGGCACTGATTGAGCTCGCCAAGTTTTTTGTCAGCAAGGTAAAGGGCGGAGTTCCGTTCTTTTCCAATCCGGAGATCGACATTAAAATAGCACTTACGGCCATGGGCATTTTAGTGGTGGCAGGCGCCCTGGCAGGTTTAATTCCCGCACGTAAAGCGGCAGGCATTAATCCGATCGAAGCATTAAAAGCAGAATAGCGAATAAAAACATTAAGATATTTTCAGCATGAAAAAAGTATTTCCAATATTCATCATTTCACTTCTGGTAATGATGTTTCTGGCTACCGTATGGTTTCTGTATTCCAAATCGCAGGATAAGCCGGTAGAGTATAAAACGGAAAAGCCTTTTAAAACCAACATTATCAAAAAGACGGTAGCTACCGGTTCGGTGGTCCCGCGAAAGGAAATTGCCATAAAGCCGAGAGTATCCGGAATCGTCGATAAAATTTTTGTGCAGCCCGGACAATTTGTAAAAGCCGGTGAGCTGCTGGCCAAAGTAAAGATCGTTCCCAATATGGTGAACCTGAATAATGCTGAAACCAATTACAGCAAATCACGGATCGTTTTTGAAGATGCAAAAAAGGAACTTGCCCGGGAAGAGAAATTATTCAATGAAAAGCTGATCTCCGAATACGATTACAATCAATACCTGGTGAGCTACAAAAAGGCCAAAGAAGACCTGGAGTCTGCCGAAACCAACCTTCAGCTGGTGAAGGAAGGAGCTTCTGCCAAGACAGGCTTATCCTCCACCCTTATAAAATCCACCGTGAGCGGAATGCTGCTGGATGTGCCGGTGAAAGAAGGAAGCTCGGTGATCGAAAGCAATAATTTTAACGAAGGTACGACCATCGCCGTGATTGCCGATATGAACGAAATGATCTTCCTCGGAAAAGTGGACGAGTCGGAAGTAGGCAAGCTGAAAGAAGGAATGGATCTGAATCTGACCATCGGAGCGCTTCCTGAAAAAACCTTCAAAGCCAAGCTCGAATTTATTGCACCCAAAGGTACCAGCACCGAAGGAACGATACAGTTTGAAGTGAGAGCTGCCCTTAATCTCGATAAAACGGATTTCATAAGGGCCGGCTATAGCGCCAATGCCGACATTGTGCTGGATCGTAAAGACAGCGTGCTGGCCATTCACGAAAGCCTTCTTCAGTTCGGCAAGGATTCGGTCTATGTAGAAGTGGAGACAAAGCCTAAAAATTTCGAGAAAAGATTGGTGAAGACAGGACTTTCAGACGGCATTGATGTGGAAGTGCTCAGCGGGATTAAAAAAGACGATAATCTCAAAGTGGTGCAGAACAGAGGCGAAGAAGACGATAAGACAGCACAAGGACCGTCAGGTTTTGGTCCGAAGACCGGCGGCGGCAAAGGAAGAAGATAAATTTTATACTATGGTATTAACCTACAAAGCTGCTCAGCAGATCATCAGCGATGTTCTGGCCGAGCTTGAAAAAAGAAAAGTTCATGCCGCCATTGCCGTGGCCGATTCACACGGCGAGCTGATGGCTTTTCTGCGTATGGAGGAGGTGAAGCTTCATTCCATTACCATCGCAGCCAACAAAGCCTGGACTGCCGCGAGAGCCAAAAAAGCGACCTCCGAAATCGGCAAAGCAAGCCGTGACCCTCTTAAAGGATATGACATGTCGTTCTACGGTGACCCGAAATATACCGGTTTTGGCGGTGGAGTTCCCATTCTGCATGAAGGGAAAGTGATTGGCGCTGTTGCTGTCAGCGGACTTACCCAGGAGGAGGATGAAGAAGTGGCCATGATGGGAATAAAGGGTCTGAAACTATGATTTAATCTAATTAAAAAGGAATATTCATTTGTCAGTCTGAGCGGAGTCGAAGACTTGGTGGTTAAAGAGATGCAACTGCCATTAGAGAGAATGCTTCGATTACGCTCAGCATGACAGCTCATGGAACTTTTGCATTAGCTGAATTATTATGAAGAAAATGGTATGAAACACCGCTGCGAATGGACCCGGGAAGATGCCCTGATGAACGAATACCACGATAAGGAATGGGGCGTTCCCGTGCACGACGATAAAAAGCATTTTGAGTTTCTGGTGCTGGACGCTTTTCAGGCAGGCCTTAGCTGGAAAACAATTCTATACAGACGCGAAGGATTCCGCAAAGCCTTTGCAGATTTTGATGTGAACAAAGTGGCAAAATTCACAGAGGCCAGACTGGGAAAGCTGATGCACGATGAAGGCATTATCCGGAACAGGCTCAAGATCTGGGGCACCGTAAAAAATGCCAAAGCCTTTATTCAGATCCAGAAGGAATTCGGCTCGTTTGATAAGTACATCTGGCAATTCACAGAAGGCAAAACAGTGGTGGGCAAAAGAAAAAGCATTAAGGATATCCCTGCAACGACCAAAGAGAGTGACGCCATGAGCAAGGCTCTGAAAAAACGGGGCTTCACCTTTGTCGGTTCCACCATATGCTATGCCTATATGCAGGCAGCAGGAATGGTGAACGATCATACAGTAGATTGTTTCAGGTTTAAAATCAGCAAATAACGTTGTTATGAACCAGGCTTTGGCATCGATACCGAAAAGTTGTCAAAATTAATCATGATATGAAGATCGCAGTTATCGGAGGGGGAGCATCAGGATTTTTCGGAGCCATTACATGTGCCGAAGCAAATCCGGCTGCATCGGTGACGATCTTCGAAAAGAGTAAAAATCTTTTATCGAAAGTAAAAGTTTCGGGAGGAGGCCGATGCAATGTGACGCATGCCTGCTATGAAAACAATCAGCTGATTAAGAAATACCCTCGCGGATCTTCGGCGCTGAAAAAAGC
>JBJMLY010000063.1:0-2412 GCA_045805025.1 Cytophagaceae bacterium
GGAAGGATCAGAATTCTGAAAGATTCGCTTGAGCAGACAGGCATCGAGCTTGAAAAAATCCGCTACGAACGATCAGCCCTCCTGGAAGAGCAAAAGCTGCTGACGGAGAATGTGAGCCGCATCGGACAAAAAGAAGGTGTAGTAACCACAGAGCTCTCATCCGCTACTGCTTTCTATCGGACCAAGCTGAATGAAATCAATGGAAGGCTGCTGAACCTCGGACTGGGGGAAAAGAAATTAAATACCCTGAACAACGTATTAAATAAACAACTCACACAAATCAACTCACTCGAAAATCAGCCAAGCTCGGAAATTACCATTACCGTGGATTCTAAAAATTCCGTGCAATCGAAGATGGAACTGCGGTATTTAATCGCCGAGGCCGGCTGGGCTCCCAAGTATGACCTGAGGACGAAGGGAGCAGGCGCACCGGTTGAGCTGGATTACAGAGCGCAGGTTTTCAATAACACCAAAGAAGAATGGGATAATGTCAGGCTCACCTTATCCACCGGGGACCCATCCATGAATATGAGTAAACCGGTGATGGAAACCTGGGGTCTTAATTATTCTTCAGGAAGCTACCGTAGCTATGGCGAAGGTCGCCTGAACTATACCACCTTTAAAAAAGAAAATGCTATGGACTCGGTAAAATCCCGTACCACTTCAGTCTCCTACTCCACCATTGAAGTATCCGAGCTCAGCGTAGAATTCAACATCAAAGATCCGTACACCATTCCTGCCGACAGCAAACCTTACCTGGTAGACATCAATGAATACAAGCTGGAAAATGTGCTGTACGACTATTTTGCCATTCCCAAAGTGGATAAAGATGCCTTCCTGATCGGCAAGATCACCAATTGGGAAAGTCTGAATCTAGTGGAAGGCGATGCCAATATTTATTTCAACGATACCTACATTGGCAAAACCCATCTTCAGACCAATACAGCGAACGATACACTCGAACTTTCCCTGGGAAGAGACCGGAAGATCAATATTGCCCGCCTGAAGAAGCAGGATTTCAACAGCAAAAAATTCATTGGTCTGAACCGCAGCGAATCCTTTACCTACGAAATAGATATCCGCAATAACAATGCTGTGCCTGTTAAAATCGAGATCTGGGACCAGGTGCCTGTGGCGCAGGAAAACGATATCGAAGTGCATGTTTCTGAAATTTCAGGTGCTCTGCATGATCCCGTCCTGGGAAAGCTAAGCTGGACCTTGAACCTGGCACCTTCGGAAGCCAAAAAACTCACCATCTCATTTAGCGTTAAATATCCCCGGAATAAAAGTCTTTTCCTTCGCCCGATGAAAAGGCTCCCATGCCCGACTTTTATGTAATTAACTAAGTACCGAATTAAGGGTTTTCCACCGATAAAGGGTGAAACATAATCCGTATCCTTCGGTTTATTACGAAAGACATTACCATGTTCTGCTTATTCAGATATATTGCAGCTTTCTGTATTCTCTGCTGCATGGCTTGTACCGAGCAAATGATCAGCGGGAAGAATTCAGGGAATGAAGAATTAAAAGCAAAAGCTTTTATGCATGTAGCCAACGTGAAGGTCTGGAAGCTGAAAAACAACCCTGCTCTATTTTATGAGGGCGGCATGAAAATCGATGCCGACGGCTCACCCCGCGCGTACCACCCCGAAAACAAAGGACTTGATCATAACTACAACGGAGGAAGCGGCGGGCACTGGTGGGGCGTGATTACCAACGATGAAGGAAAGCCCGTCATTCAGGGACCTGAAGATCCTGCGCCGGGTTACTATGTTTCCTGCACCTCGCTTACACATGCAGACAAGGATAAATATGATCCTGCTAAATATATTAATGCCGAAGTAGTGCCTTACATTGTATTACCGGAGCGACTGTTCACCAAAGGGAACATAAAACTGGGAGACTTTGCCGCTATCGTTAATAAAAAGAACGGAAAAATCGCCTATGCCATTTTCGCAGATATCGGACCAGCAGGAAAGCTGGGCGAAGGATCCATCGCGTTGGCTAATAACTTAGGCATTGACTCAAGTCCGAAGGACGGAGGAGCGGATGAAGATGTGATCTATATCGTTTTCCCCGGTTCCGGCAACGGAGAACCCCGCGACCTGGAAGAGATTCATAGCTACGGACCCAAACTATTGAAACAATGGGGCGGTCAGGAACAGCTGATGAGCTTTTTCCCATAACACTAAAAGGTGTTCAAACAATTATCAAACGGAATAAGTTTAATAAACAGGAGGCTCGTGGAGAATGAAAAAGATCATTGTACTCATTATAAGTGTTCTGCTGCTGATTGGCGTCATGTCTTGCAGCGGAAGCAAACCAAGCGCATCAGGCCAATACACCAAATGCTTCAGCAAAAAAGGGAATCAGAAGCGCGCTTATTATAATTCCATCCAATACCGCTAATTA
>JBJMLY010000064.1:0-6176 GCA_045805025.1 Cytophagaceae bacterium
CGGGGCCCATCAGTCTGAGCGGACAAAGCGGGGTTACCATTTCAGATAAAGATTTTAACTCTCTGACTGGTAATGCTGCTATTACCTTAACCAACTGCAGTAACATTAAAATTGTCAACTGCAATTTTACTAATATTCCTTCAACCCTCGGCCTGCAGCTGACTCAATGCTCCAATATTGAAATCGTGAATTGCAGCTTCGATACCTTTTACGGAGGCGTATATGCCTATAAATGTACGGGCGGACTGAACATTCACTGCAATTCATTCAAAGCCATTGTAGGTCCGAAGCCAAGAGGACAGATCGTACAGTTCAACAGCTGCACCGGCGGAGGGAACAGAATCAACTACAACATTCTGGATCATAAATTATCCAGTACGATGATACCAGAAGACCTGATCAATGTTTATGCTTCACAGGGTCTTGCCGGTGATCCTATTCAGATCGTTGGAAATAACCTGCGCGGCGGAGGACCCAGCACTACAGGCGGAGGAATTATGGTCGGCGATAACGGAGGCAAGCACATACTTGTTCAGGACAATATACTGGTAGACCCAGGACAATATGGGATCGGCGTTCCTGCGGGAGAAGATATCGTCATCAGGAATAATAAAATTTATGCCAAGCAGCAAAGCTTTACGAATGTAGGTTTGTATGTAGGTTTGAGCAGCGAAATTGCTTCGGGCTTCCCATGCACCGGAAGCACGATTGTCGTGGATGGCAATCAGGTCAACTGGACCAATAAAAACGGAGTAAAGAACGGCTGGTATTACTGCAGCTGCTGTCCGGGTGTAACCCTCACTAATAATAATTTCAATGCGTCTTTCGGTCCGGAGATTCTCCCTGCTGTTTTAAGTCTTAACTCTGCCAAATGTGGAACCACGGTAACGCCCCCTCCGGTCAATAAAGCGCCTTCTGTAAGCATTACTGCACCGGCAACAGGAGCAGCTTTTATTGCGCCTGCTTCCATCACGATCAGCGCCTCTGCCTCCGATGCAGACGGAACAATCAGCAAAGTAGATTTTTATAATGGCAGCACCCTGCTTTTCAGCGATGCCGCTTCACCCTATTCCTGCTCCTGGAATAATGTAGCTGCAGGCTCTTATACCATTACTGCGAAAGCAACCGATAATGCAGGCGCCACTTCTTCTGCTTCCGTAAGCGTGATAGTAAACTCTGCTCCTGTAAACAAAGCCCCGGTAGCTTCTATTACTTCACCGGCATCAGGAACAAGCTTCCTTGCACCCGCCTCCATCACGATCAGTGCATCGGCTTCCGATGCAGATGGAACGGTCAGCAAAGTAGATTTTTATAACGGCGCTCTGCTGCTTGGCTCTGATGTTTCTGCTCCCTATTCTTTCACGATCTCTGCGGCCACTGCAGGAACATATACACTCAAAGCTGTCGCTACGGATAATGCCGGAGCGACAGGATCATCTGCCGCAGTAAGCGTGACGGTCAGCAATACAGGCACAGGTCCTGGCATCAACGGACCATCCTGCGTAAATCCTGGTACTGCAGCAAGCTTTACCTTAACTGCACCTTCGGGATTTACCAGCGCGAACTGGTGGACAAACGCGGAGGCTACTATTACGATAGATCCTGCGGATAATAGAAAAGCAACCATTCGCTACAGCAGCAATGTATCAGGCAATATCGTTCTGACCTGCGGCGCGAACTTCAACCTATCGCCTTGGTACAAAGAATACACTAAAACGATTCAGGTAGGAGGATGCGCTACCGCAAGATCCGCAGCCTCAGCAATGACCTTAGATGAAATCATGACAGCACCTAATCCTTTCAACCACCAGATTACGGTTTCAGTAATGAATGGTGAGAAAATCCTTTCAATAAAAATATATGACATGAACGGAACCGAGCAGATAAATTCAGGAAGCCTTGATCTCGAGCAGATCAGTCTTGGAGAAAATCTCAGAGCGGGAGTCTATATCATGACTGTCGTAACAGAAAATAGTACCCTGAATAAAAGAATTGTAAAGATTGATTAAGCTTTACATGAACAGAAAAACAGAGCCGGTGAGATTTCCGGTTTTGTTTTCTGATAAACAAACAAATAAAATATTTTATAAACATACTGAATTTCAAATACTTAACATTTAATTATAGCTAAAAAACAAAAAAATAGAAAAAAAATACCGTCACCTGTTCACTTTTCATTTTCATGGTTGTCCAATGAGTGAAACCAAAAACACTCACAACTATGAAAACAATTGCACATGTCATTTTTAAAAGAACGATCATTTTCTGCATTGTTCTTCTGGCAAGCGCCGGGATACTCCAGGCACAGAATACGGCTTCGGCACCCATCAGCTTGAGCGGACAAAGCAATATGACTATTGCTGATAAAGATTTTTCAGGAGGCAGCAATGCCTGCATTTTCCTGAGCAACTGCAGTAATATTAAGATTTCGAATTGCCGTTTCATCAATATTCCCACGATTAACGGCGTTCAGCTTTCACAATGCTCCAACATTGAAATTGTGAACTGCTATTTTGAATCTTTTATGGGCGGCGTTTATGCCGACCGATGCACGGGAGGGCTGAACATACATTGCAATTCATTTAAGAATGTAGTAGGGCCAAGGCCAAGAGGTCAGATCGTACAGTTCAATAACTGCACAGGCACAGGCAATAAGATCAACTATAACATTCTGGACCATGAGCAATCCGTTAACAGAACACCGGAAGATCTGATCAACGTATATCAGTCTACAGGTACAGCGGCTGATCCGATTCAGATTATCGGCAACAACCTGCGCGGCGGTGGACCGAGCACGACAGGCGGAGGAATCATTGCCGCAGATAACGGCGGAGGTTATGTACTTGTTCAGGACAACATCCTGGTAGATCCGGGACAATATGGAATTGCTGCTCCATCGGGCCATCATGTAACCATTAAAAATAATAAAATCTTTGCGAGGCAGCAGCCTTTCACCAATGTAGGAATTTACGTGGGCGACCAGGGCGAAATTACTTCCGGCGTCGCTTGCAACGGCCCGACTATTGTCGTGGATGGAAATCAGGTAAACTGGACCAATAAAAATGGAATTAAAAATCCCTGGTACAATTGTGCCTGTTGCCCTAATGCAGTGAACACTAACAATAACTGGAAAGCGACATTCGGCTCAGAGATCCTCCCTACTGTACTGGTAAAAAATACTGCTCAATGCGGCACCAGCACACCACCGGCCGTTTCTCAGACCCCTTATGGAGGGACACCTGGCGCTATTCCAGGAAAAATTGAAGCAGAAGGTTATGATCTCGGTGGAGAAGGCATAGCCTATCACGATGTGGATGCCACGAACAATGGTTCGGCTTTAAGAACAGATGGAGTCGACCTTGAAGCGACAATGGATACAGACGCCGGTTACGATGTAGGATATACAGCGGCAGGAGAATGGATGGAATATACAGTCAATGTAACAGCAGGAAGCTATAAGCTCGACGCCCGTGTAGCTTCCATCAACACCGGAAAGAATTTCCACGTAGAACTTGACGGAGTAAATATTTCAGGAGCCATTTCCATACCCAATACCGGAGGATGGCAGAACTGGCAAACCGTCAGCGTTACAACAACAGCCCTTAGCGCTGGCACGAAAATCTTAAAGATTGTAATGGATACCGATGGCTTTAATCTCAACCATCTTACGTTCAGCCTTCCTTCTGCTGTCAATCAGATCCCCACAGTGAGCATCACGGCACCTATCGGAGCAAACACTTTCACAGCTCCTGCTTCTATCACCATCAATGCTTCAGCCAGCGATGCCGATGGTACGATAAGCAAAGTAGATTTCTATAACGGCTCTACCCTCCTTGGTTCTGATGCTATCGCTCCCTACTCCTTTGTATGGAACAATTTAGCAGCTGGCTCCTATACGATCAGCGCTAAAGCAACGGATAACGTGGGTGCAGTAGCAACCTCATCTTCCGTGAGCATCCTAGTCAATGCTGCTCCTGTAGCGAACCAGGCACCGGTAGCGAGCATCTCTTCCCCATCCTCAGGGGCAAATTTTACAGCCCCTGCTTCCATTACCATCAATGCTTCAGCCAGCGATGCCGATGGTACGATAAGCAAAGTAGATTTTTATAACGGAGCTGTCCTGCTGGGATCTGATGCTACGCCTCCCTACTCCTTTACCATTGCTTCAGCTCCGGCAGGAACTTATACATTGAAAGCAGTAGCCACCGATAATGCCGGATCTACAGGAGCATCAGCGGTAGTATCCGTTACTGTAAATAATATGAGCACCAGCATTGGCATCAGCGGACCATCCTGTGTGAATCCGGGTGTTAATGCAAGCTTCATACTTACCTCTGATCCGGGATTTGCGAGCGCGACCTGGTGGACCAGTGCAGAAGCGACAGTCTCCGTGAATTCCTCCGACAATAAAAAAGCGACTATTACATACACGCCTAATGCCTCAGGCAGCATTACGGTCAGCTGTGGGGCAAACCTGAATGCGGCGCCCTGGTATAAAGAATACACCAAAACTATCCAGGTAGGCGGCTGCTCGACAGCAAGGATGGCTGCTCCAGGTGATCAGGCTGCCGAAGTAAATGCGGCGCCCAACCCGTTTGACGATCAAACCATCATTTCTGTGAATGGCGGAGAAAAAATCCTTTCCGTAAAATTATTTGACATGAACGGAACGGAACGCCTGAATACAGGAAATATTGATCAGGAAAAAATCACCCTGGGGAATGACCTGAAGCCAGGGATTTATATTCTGAACATCGTAACAGAAAGCGGAACCCAAAACAAAAGGATCGTAAAAACTGAATAACTTTTTTGTGTAATGAGAGAGAGTGAAAGAAGCCGGTCATAGTACCGGCTCTTTTTTTTGACCTATATTGAAATAAATAAATTGTCATGTTACACAAGAGTTGATCTAAAGAAAATGGAAAACCTTTTCTTTGAAGATCATGAAACATCAAAAATTCACCTGATACTTTCCAAGAAAATCCTTCGAAGAAAAACACTCTTCCAGCAATTCTTCCGAATATTCGGAATATTCTTTTCCGATCATTCGGTAATATTTATTCGAATGATAAGCATTGCCCGCATCATCCCGTACATTTTTATCCGCATAGGTCATAAGATGCATCTCGCATTTACCGGCCATTCGGCAGGACAGAGCGGCCAGCGCTTTATTGCCGGAATATTCCATCGCTTTTAAATAATACCTCTTTGACTTTTCACAACCATAATACACATCATTGGACTTTGATCGTTTAAGCTCGTAATCCTCTCCTCCACTCCACCAGTATTTTGTCATCATCCATGAATTGCCATAGTAACTCATGTTGTAGTATGCATTCCCCAGTAAAAAATAATATTTCCCTCTGTCCTTTCCGGAATCCGCTTTTCGCTTTATTTCTATCAGCTTTCTGACAAACTCTGTTTTGTTATAACAGATCGTATCTCCAACACGCTTCGTATGCATGTCATTAGGCATATAGTCGGTATAAAATGGATTCGAATTCAGGTATATTTTATAGGAATATTGATCTGTAATCCAGAAAGAATCAGGGATCTGACTATAGGCCCCATAGGCCTGCTCCAACAGATCTTCCCGAAGATATAAAGTACCGCATAAATCGAGCAGTCTCTCCCGGTGTCTCATGACGCTATCGGTTAGAAATTTTTCATAGGGAGTTTTATTTTTCCGGTCGATCAGAGAAACGATATTTTTAACATCCTGAGGTCTGGCGTGGTCATCGAGGTAATAGAAATAACTATAGGCATAATCACAGCCTTTATTATAATTATACCTCATGGCTATATCATGCTTCGATTGCAGCAATCCCGCCTTTTCTATATTTCCGGCCATCTCATATTTCTTTGACAGAGCCAGCAGAAAGTGACTGTACAACTGATCGAATTTTGCAATCCGGTTCTTATAGGTCAAAAGTTCCTGTATTCTTTCAAAAATCTTTGCTTCGGATTGATCATCGATCACAGAATCAGAATAAAAAACAATCATCGCATCCGTTAGTGCTATCTGAAACTTCATAGCCGGATTAACAGATTTTTCATTTCTTACCTGATCTATAAGATTTTCTGCAGTCCTGTATTTTCCTGCCATAAAAGAAAGATGAGCGGCAGCCAGCTTCCATAAGGCGGGATTCTTTACTTTTCCCGATAAGGCAACAGAA
>JBJMLY010000065.1:0-2384 GCA_045805025.1 Cytophagaceae bacterium
CAATCGTTTCCTCAGCCACTTTGTGCATCGTGCCGCTTTCTCCTGCCACAGAAAGGGAGTGATAAAAGGACTCAAATACGGAAGTGTCTGCCGCATATACCAATAGCAGATCGGTTAGAAATTTAGGAGTTACAGAATTAAGCCTTGAAAGTCCGCTTCCATCCGCCATATGAAATCCGTGCAGATCTACATTTTTTTCTTTCAGGTAATTAATCACTGCCCTGATTCCTCCGGCTGTTGTGCCGTATCCTTTCTCCTGAGCGCCTAAGGTTTTAAGGAGACTTTCGGCGTAAAAATTCTGACTGGTTTTATTGGTCAGGTTGACGATTTTGGAAAGAGGGGGAGACAGGGTGGTATAAAATTTTCTGCATTCCTTTTTTTCGTATCCGCCTTTTAGTTTCAATTGGAACGTAGTAGTAAAGGAATCTCGGACGGCAATATTATTGGAGCGCAAGCCAATAAACAGATTATAGGCACAGCATAAAGCGGGATCCGGGATATGGCTGCACTCTTTGTAATTGCTTTTTACTTCTCCCTGAAGAAACCGCTCGTGCTGATAAGGAGCGCCCGATACAAAAAGATAATTTTTAGAAACGGCAGGATTATAAATGACCTGGTTTCGCAAAACCAATCCGGGTACCGGCGGATAGGTGCTGGCATAAACCGATTTGCCCTGGCATTTCACATTGACATCATAGGTGTTTTCACGGAAGGATAGTCCGCAGGGGCCGATCCCATAGCTGCTCTGCATATCTTCCCAGGCCCAGCCTCCGGGGATGAGCTCACGGTCAAAATAGTCGGCGTCGCCTATAATCGCTCCATCGATGGAGTCGATACCCAGGCTTTTAATGGCCGAGGTCCAGGAACCGATCAGCGTTTTCAGATTGTTGCCAAAAATATCCGAGCCCAGAGAAGGATCGCCGCTGCCCTGAATGTAAATATTGCCATGAAGGATTTTCGCAGAAGGATCAATCTTCCCGTCATAAAGCAGCTTAGTTTCATAACGGTAATCTTTACCGAGCCGGGCGAGCGCTACGCCGGTCGAAAGAGTTTTTATGACCGATGCAGGAACCAGGCTTATGCCGCTGTTATACTCCGTTATGGTCTGGCCGTTTGTAATATTGACGAGAGAAAATCCAAAGGATCCATGAGCCAGTTGGGGAGACCGTGCCAGCGTATCGATGGTGAAAATCAGTTTATGCAGCGGGCTTGTATCGGGTGGCGCACTGACCGGGGCAACAACAGCAGTGAAGGAAGAATCCTTTTTTTGCTGAATTACCACGGGAGGCGGATTTTCAGCAAAGCTGAAAAAACTTAATGCTGCAATTGCCGAAAAACCTGTCAGAATAAGAATAAACTGAAAGAGAGAGATCTTGATCTCGTGGAGGAATTTCATACTCCTCCTATACTGAATAATAGAAGTTTAAGTTACGATCTCTAAAATAAATCCGGAACAAAAAACGAAATGTGACATTAAGTCCTGCGATAATGCATTTTTATGAGTCTAAGAGCACTCTTGCCAATTCATTTTACCTGAATATACAGAAGGGCAGAAGCGCCTCAAAATTAAACTATGATTAAACAAAGCATTTTTTTAATTTACAGTAGATGAGTGAACGTATTGAAAAGACCCGACTCAAGTCCAGGGAATCTTTACCGGAGCTTTCCGATAAAGCATCGCTGGAATTTATATGGCATGTGAGCAGGGTCGATTCTGACTATTGGAGCACTGTTACTCTTAAAGATGGCACTCCCGTATTCCGTGAGATGGCTTATTCCTGCGATGGGAAATATTACAGCCATTCTCCGAATCACTACAAGGAAGTCTGCACCTGGATCCGGGAAAAATATGGAAAACGCGTGAAAAGCATTGATATTACTTTCCAGGATTTTGACTGCGGATGTTATTTTGAAGATTAACAGACTATGAAACTTTTCCAGAACCTTAAAGATATTGATCTTACCCGCGAAAAGCTCAAGGACTTTAAAAAAGTCGTGCCGGTGCAGATCGGCCTGCTTCTGGTAACATTTCTGACAAAGGGCTTTCTGGACCTATTGAAAATTCCCTATGCCGGCATTATAACCGAACTGCTGTTCTTTTCGACGCTTGGCATTTATGTATTCCTGCTCTGGGATATGCTGCGCAACTATACCAGAAGCCGCGCCTTGCTGATTTTCCTGCTGGTGCTCATCATGGGGACTTTTCTACTGGGTGTTATTTTTGTGAATCCATTTTACAGTCTTCTCGATGCAAAACAGTTTAGAATTGTCACCTGTCTTATTATGACAACGCTTCTGCTGGTTGAAGCTTCCGTTATCTGGTTTACAATTGTCGAAATTTTTAAACACGATCTTTCCATCAATGAAAGAATGTGGGGTGCGGC
>JBJMLY010000066.1:0-14127 GCA_045805025.1 Cytophagaceae bacterium
TCGGAGCGATGATGCGGATATTTGCCTGGATCGAGGTATAGGCCTCGTTTGAAATATAATCCAGGATCTTGTTGCTGCTCTCTACCGTATCTTTTTTGAATTTGGCAGGGTAGGCGCTGATGGTAAAGGAAAGGTCGTGTGAACCGTCGGCCATTTCCAGAAAGCGGTAAGGGATGATAGCCTCGATCGTCTTTTCTGTTTGGGTTGATACGAAGCAGATCTTATCCGGACCAATGCGTTTGTTTTTTTCGTCCGAGAATTCCTCGGCCTGTGAATAGGTTTTTCCTTTGTCGGGCGTACACTGTAGGTTGAAGTAAAACGAGCTGTATCCCTTGTCTTCAATGGCTTTGATCGCCTCTTTGGCAACTTCAATGTTAAAGATCACCTTAATGGATTTGCTGTCTTTGAACAGTTCGGTCGTGTCGAAGGAAAGGTCTTTGATGTTGACTCCGTTCCCTTTGCTTTCGGAGATGATTTTATATTGTATCCTCCCGATCCTGGAGACCAGGGTGGCCTGTTCGGATTGCGTTTTCCTGTTTGATTCACTGCAGGAAAATATGAGTGTCGTGAGAAAGACTGGCAAAAAATAACGCTTCATGGGCAGGATGAATGTTGATCCGGAGCCAATTTAAATATTGAAGAGGCTAAATCCTACTTACTATATTTTTTAGTTTATTATATTCAAACTATTGATTTGTAAGCAAGAATATGCTAATTTTGTTAGCATATGACAGTCATCAGTAACAATATCAAGCATCTGCGCAAGCAGAAATCTCTCACCCAGGAGCAACTTGCTTTGAAAGTGGGTATTAAAAGATCCCTGGTAGGCGCTTATGAAGAAGGCAGGGCGGAACCCAACCTTAGCACGCTGCTGATGCTTTCGAAGCTTTTCGAAGTGAATCTGGAGCATTTCATCAGCGAAGACCTTTCGGATCCTGAAAAGCAGAAGATGCTTTACAAAAAAGATGTGGAAGCCGGAAAGCTGCGGGTGCTGTCGATCACGGTAGACAAAGACGATAACGAAAATATACAGTTGGTTCCTCAGAAGGCAGCGGCAGGCTATCTTAACGGATATGCGGATCCCGAATTCATTTCAGAACTGCCCAAATTTTACCTTCCCATTTTCAGCAACGGCTCTTACAGGGGGTTTGAGATCAAGGGTGATTCCATGCAGCCCATTGCTTCGGGCAGCATCATTATCGGCAAATATGTAGACAACTGGAGAGATATCCGGAACGATCAGTGTTACGTGGTGATCAGCAAAAATGAGGGCATTGTTTATAAAAGAGTTGTCAATCATATTAAGACCAAGGGTGTTCTCAGCCTGGTTTCCGACAATCCGGCCTATGAGCCTTACGAAATCGCTATTGATGAAGTGAATGAAGTCTGGGAGGCTAAAGCATTCATCAGCACCGAGTTTCCTCAGACCGATGTATCCCTTCATAAGCTCAGCAATATGATGTATGGCTTGCAGAAAGAAGTGGAAAAGCTGAAGAAAAGCGAATAACCGGAAGGAAACAGGCATAAAGGGCCTGACCAGACTTGTTTTTTTGTGTATTCATTTTTACCTTTCATAAAGATTATATCTTTGACGGATCGGATAAACTATTCTGATAGCATAAATTAAACAGTCTCCACAGCATTCTTTTTTTTAATGAAAGTTTTAAAGAATAAAGTTATTGAGGCGGTTTCGGACGAAACCGGTATTCGATTAAATCCCAAAGACATTGCGATCACTGCCGCCGATAACAACCTCCTTATCCAATTATGGGAGGAAGAGCTGTTAAATGCCGAGTATGAAGACGAGTCAGAGCTGGATGAAGAAGATTACGCTGAGGAAATTACCAGCCAGCTGTTTGAAGAATACTACGACCTGCGCGAACGATTGATCGAGATGAAGATCGATCACCTGAATACCAAATACCTTCCCGACCTGAATGCATCCCTGATTGAAAAACTCCGCCAGAATAAAGTGGTGGAAAGCGTGATCGAAGTGCTGGATTTTGAATTTATTGATCTCAACGCCAACACGACCGGCGTTACCAGCGACGGAAGAGATTACCCTGTTATCGCCTTGAGAATTACAGACTTTGAAGATATTGAGCACAACATCAAGATTGATGCCTACAAAGATCCGCTGGTGCTCGATCATGATTTTATCACGTCAGAGCTGCTGAAGAAAATCAGGGGTAAAATTTAATCAAAGAAGTTTTCTGCTGGCAATCCGGTCAATTTTTCCGGTTGCGGTTTCGTGGAATTTTCCCAGCACGACAATCTTTTTCGGAACTTCAAATTTCTTCAGCGTATCTTTCAGCAAGGCGCTGATTTTCTCCTGATCAATTTTCCCTTCCACCGCCAGCACGGCAATTTCTCCGAACTGAGCATCCGGCATCGGACAAATAAACAACCTGTTTGATAGTCCTGCTTCATGAAATATCCGGTCGATTTTTTCTTCCAGGTAATCGGTATGAATTTTGAAACCTCCGCTGTTGATCACATTGTCAATCCTGCCCAGCCAGCGAAACATGCCTTTGCCGCTTAATTCCACCAGGTCGTTGGTAATGATGGTATGATGTTTTGTAGTAGGAGCGCTGATGGTGAGGCAGCCGCGTTCGTCTATACCCGTATGAACCCCGTCCAGTATGGAATACAGCTCTGATCTGTATTCACCGTTCAGTCTGCGCAAGGCAATGTGTGAAACGGTTTCGGTCATGCCGTAGGTGCTGTAAACAGGAGCTTTGATGGACTGGAGCTGTTCTTCAAGTCTGGCGCTTACCGGGCTTCCGCCTAGAAGAATGGCTTTCATATCATCCAGAACACAAATTTTGTCCGGAGACTCTTCCAGGATCTTCTGCATCTGCATCGGTACCATGGCGGTAAATTCAAACCGGGAGGAAGGGCTTATATTTTTTAGTGGATTGGCGGAAGGCTCAACGACGGTCATCCGCATCTCGAGTTCAAAGCCTCTTACCAGCATCATCATGCCCGCAATGAATTCTGTATTCAGACAAATGAAAGAGCGGTCACCTTGCTTCAGTCCGAGGGCGAGAGCGGTCATTCTTGCGCTGGCGATCAGCTGCTCGCGATGCAGAATAATTTCTTTAGGCTTCCCTGTTGAACCGCTGGTGAACAGGGAAAATTGCTTTTTACCGTTCAGCCAGTCTTTGCAGAACCGGAGCATAGAGGAAGAGCCTGAATCAGGGATATTCTGAATTTCTTCGTAGCGTATTTCTTTTCCATTCAGGATCAGGCTGCTCATACAATCAGAATAAAAATCCGTCCACAGGCTGAACCGCTTCCGGCAGTTCGGTTTCTCCCAGCTGCTGCCGAAGATTGATCTCGATCGTTCTGGAAATTGCCGTCATGGGAATATCGTTGATGCTGTTCTCGAATGGATTTTCAATGTAATAACCAATACTCTCCAGCACGAAAAATATAAAGCCGATCACGATGCTGAAAGGAATGGTCATATACTGAAGATCCGGCACAATAACGAAGGGCAGGAGTATGATAAAGATCCAGGTAAAGATGGTGGTATAATAGCTGTATTGTCTCGGGAAGACCGTATTTTTTATTCTTTCGCATCCGCCCAGGGCGTCGCATAGGATATTGAGTCTGGAATCCATCTGCATATGCCGGTAATCTTCTATATAGCCTTTGATGTTTGCATCTGTGATCCGGATGCCTTGTTTCAGAAGCAGGGCGGAAGGTATGTTCTTTTCTTTGCGGAGCTGCTCCAGTTCGTCCGCGTTTAAAAATGGATGGAGGTCTTTCAATAGCTCATCTTTTCTCAGATGATTTCTGAGTGCATAGGAAAAGGCGATCTGCCGGTAGGTTAACTCTTTCACCATCGCTTTTAATTCTGCATCGCTGCTTCCTGCCTTGGCATGCTGCATCGTGAAGAATGTGATGAACTGCCGGGACAGGGAACGTGATTCATTGACGACGCTGCCCCATAATCTTCGGGCTTCCCACCAACGGTCGTAGGCGGAATTGTTCCGGAAGCCGAGCAGTATAGCCAGGGCCGTGCCAAGAACACCATAGGCGGCAATCGGTACTTTTAAATGTGTCTGGTCGTAATAGGTATGGGCCACGACCACGCCCGTTGCCAGCGCCGCAATAAAAAATACTTTTTTCCAGGTGAAGTAAATGATTTTCCTGATAGAAAGATTTTTTCTGACAATCATGATTAAGGGAATTTAGGGAATTTTGAGAAGTCAGGTTTCCGTTTTTCCAGGAATGCGTTCTTGCCTTCTTTGGCTTCTTCGCTCAGGTAATATAAAAGCGTGGCATTTCCTGCCAGCTCCTGGATACCTGCCTGTCCGTCAAGCTCAGCATTGAACGATGACTTCAGCATGCGCAAGGCCAGCGGACTTTTAGTCAGTATTTTCCTACACCATTCGATGGTGGTTTCTTCCAGTTTATCCAGGGGAACGACTTTGTTCACCAATCCCATATCCAACGCTTCTTGAGCGTCATACTGGTCGCAGAGGAACCAGATCTCACGCGCTTTCTTTTGTCCGACTACACGTGCCAGGTAAGAAGCCCCGAAACCTCCGTCGAAGCTTCCAACGACCGGGCCTGTTTGTCCGAAGCGTGCATTATCTGCCGCAATGGAAAGGTCGCAAACTACGTGCAGCACATGTCCGCCTCCGATAGCCCAGCCCGCCACCATGGCGATTACCGGTTTTGGAATGGAGCGGATCTGTTTCTGAAGATCCAGTACATTGAGACGGGGAACCTGATCGCCGCCAATATACCCGCCATGTCCGCGCACGCTCTGGTCGCCTCCGCTGCAGAACGCTTTGCCGCCTTCGCCGGTGAGAACCACGACGCCCACTTCCTGATTTTCGCGGGCAAGCTCCATGGCTTCCGACATTTCCTTGACCGTTTTCGGCGTAAAGGCATTGTGCTTTTCAGGTCTGTTGATGCTGATCTTGGCGATGCCTTCAAAATATTCGAATTTTATCTCGCTATATTCTTTGATGGTTTTCCAGGCGTAATTACTTTTCATCTTGGATATGTTTTTTAAATTTTTTAAATAATTCTGTATTGTTTTTGCTGTCCGTCTCTATTTCCAGAATACAGGAAGTTTTGGATGGACTGAAAAAGGATGCCAGGATTTTTCCCGCTTCATCTCTTTTCCGGCAAATGTGATACTCAAGCTTATGATCCTTGGCTGTGTTGGCCGCTGTTAAACGCTGTTCAGTTTCAAAGTATTCGTCGAGCTCAGGCAGTCGGCTAGGGCCTTCAATAATTCTGAAGATACCACCACCATGGTTGTTCAGGATAACAATGCGGAGGTTTGATGGAAGGTAATTGTTCCATAGGGCGTTTCTGTCGTAGAAGAAAGCCATATCGCCGGTGATCACTGTTACGATCACGGTGGTGGAGAGCGCTGCGCCCACAGCCGTGCTTAAGGTGCCATCGATGCCGCTGGTGCCCCGGTTGCAGCACACCTGAATTTTCCTGCCTTCTTTCAGTCCGATGTAATTCGCATAGCGTACCGGCATGCTGTTGGCCAGGTGGAGGATGGAATTATCGGGCAGATGAGCCATCACCGAATTGATGGCTTCGAATTCCGAATAATCAGCTTGTTCACCGAGGAATTTTGTGCTCATGCCCAGGTAATGCGTTTCTTTCTTTTTCCAGGCTTCGCAATAGGCCGCGGCTGGTTTTGACGTTCTTTGATTCAGCTCCTTTAAAAAGGAGACAGGGTCTTCGCAGGAAATAATTCGGGTCAGGCTCTGGAAAGTATCAGGCGCAACAGGTCCTGACTGTATATGCCAGTGTCTTGCCGCTTTGTATTTTCTGAGAAATCCTTTCAGGCTTTTTGAGATAACAGAATTGCCGAAGCTGATTAATAAGTCCGGGTGTAATTGTTCCAATCCTTCCGCATTCAGGTTAGCCAGGATCAGGTCATGATTTCGGATCATGCCTTTGGCGGACTGCAGGTTTGAGATGATATCGCTGATGACGGGAATGTTCAGTTCCGAAGAAATCCTTTCAATTTGTTCTGTGAATGTGGTGTTGTAAGGCTTTTGTCCGGCAACGATCAGTGTCTTCGCCGAAGCATTGAATTCGTCCAGCAGAATTTTCCAGTCCGGTTCAGTGATGCTGCTTACGGAAGCTGTGGAATGAATAACTTTTACCTGTTTGTCAAACCGTACCGGGCTTGATTCGGTAGGGTAGAAGGGCTCTCTGAGCGGTATGTTGATATGCACCGGGCCCTGAGGACCGGCTTCGGCGATATTGATCGCTTCTGAGACCATTCTTTCCGAGTGCCAGCGAGCGTCGGGATGAGAGAGGTCGGAAGGAAAAGAAAATCCTGCCTTCACATGCTTTCCATAAATATTTTCCTGGCGAATGGTTTGTCCGTCGAGCTGATCCACCCATTCGCTAGGCCGGTCGGCTGTCAGGATCAAAAGTGGTATATGCTGGTAGAAAGCTTCAGCAATGGCGGGCGCATAATTGTAGGCGGCAGACCCTGATGTGCATACCAGCACGACAGTCTTTTGCGTCTGCAAAGCAATTCCCATGGCAATAAAAGCGGCAGAGCGTTCATCGCTAATGGTGCGCGTTCGGATATCGGGGTGGCGCACGAAGGCCAGGGTAAGAGGAGCGCATCTGGAACCCGGTGAAAGGATTACTTCTTTAATCCCTTTCTGCGCACAGATCTCCGCTATGTTGTATATGGACTGCAATGAAAATTCTATTTTGATGCAATTTACTTCATTAGGGGAGAATATAAAATGCCTTAAATATCCGGAGGCTGGGTGAAGAGATTTCCTTTTGTGAGGACACAAACGACGGCAGAGGATAACAGCTTATCTTACTGAATATAATCCCCAATCGTCCTCATCTTCATCTCGGTTTCCATCCATTCTTTTTCCGGATCGGAATCCTGGGTAATGCCGGCTCCGGCGAACAACGTGACGCTCTGATGAAAAAGCCTGGCGCAGCGCAGATTTACATAGAGGCAGGTTTCAGAATTAAAATTCACAGGTCCGAGGTAGCCTGAGAAAAGCGAGCGCTCAAATTTTTCCTCTTCCAGAATAAATTTCATGGCTTCTTCCTTCGGCATGCCGCACACGGCTGAAGTAGGGTGGAGCAGCTCAAGCATCTGACTTCCCAGTTCGGGAAAGCCGAGCTTCATGGTATCGGCCAGGAAGTCGGTTCGGAGGTGCAGGAGACTTCCTGCTCTCACCGTTCTCGGACCTTCGTCTTCGTATTCTCTTAGCCTGATCGCTTTAAAGCAGTTGATGATGTAGCGGCTTACGAGTGCCTGCTCTTCGATTTCTTTTTGGGTCCATACACAGTCAGACAGCTTTGTTCCTTCACGGTAGGCCTGTGTACCTGCCAGTGAAGCGGTGCGGAATATTTTTTCTTTGTCAACCGAGAGCAACAATTCCGGAGTCGCGCCGATCCAGACTCCGAATTCCGGAACGGAAACCAGGGAAACGAATGCGTTGCTGTAGTTTGCTGCCAGCCTGAAAAAAAGATCCACCGCATCCAGAGGTGTCTGGCTGGAAATATTCTTTTCCCTGGCCAGTACTACCTTCTTGAACTTCCCTTCACTGATATTTACGAGGGCTTTTTTTACGATCGCAGCAAAATTTTCTTTTTCTGCCTGGCCGGAATTATTTTTCTCTTGCAGCGGCAGATTTTTTTCAGAAGGATGACTTAGGTTTTCTTTTACTATTGCTACAAAATCCTGCTTTTCCTTTTCAGGAAGATCGGATCTGTATAACATAGAATGGCTTTCTGAAGAATAGCTGATGCTTGCCTGAATGAAAACAGGCTCGTTCTTATCTTTATTAAGGAAAGGACTTACAATAAATCCGGTCTGAGAGTTTTCAAGCTTTACAGGGCTTTTATGCGTACCGTTAAGATCGACAGCCAGCTGAAACCGGCTCGAATCCGGTAATCTCCATAAGGCTACGGGTTTATTCAGATCAAAGCCTGTACTGAACAACGCACGTATGATCTCCTGTGATGAATGCGATTCCAGGGGTAAATCCGCTGGGCTGGAAACTTCAGTAATCATATTACTTTTTATCGATTATCGCTATGGTAAGCCTGCTGATGCATACCAGTTCTTTGTTTTCATTTTCTATTCTGATCTCCCAGATATGTGTTCTTTTTCCAAGATGAATCAGGCTTGCCTTGCCATACACATAACCTTCCGAAACGCTCCGGATGTGGTTGGCATTAATTTCCTGTCCAACGCAGGATTGCTTTTCCATATCGATGCAGCATCCCGACGCGATGCTCCCCAGGGTTTCAGCCAGAACGACCGAAGCGCCTCCGTGCAGGAAGCCGAAGGGTTGTTTGGTTCTCTGGTCGACCGGCATTTTGCCGCATAAAAAATCTTTTCCGATCTCGGTGCATTCGATGCCAAGATGACTGACCAGTGTATTCTGGCTAAGTTTATTCAGATCCTGGATTTTTATATTGGGATTTATCATTAATTTGCGTTTCTGGAACATTGCAAAAGTAGGATAAATTGATTCAGCAAAAAAATAAGCGCCGCCCTTATGATCCTTCATCTCCCTCTTCTATTCTTCTTTTGATTTTTACCGGACTGATCTCTTTATTCTCTTTCATACAATGTCAGGCTCAAAGTCTGGATTCACTTTCGTCCGGAAAATCCTTTTGTCATAACATGCTGTCGAACGGTGATTTTGAATCCGGCAATACTGGTTTTTCCAGCGACTATCTCTTTGCTCCTGATTATATAGACCATGGTCGGTATACGATTACAAAAGATATTCATGCCCTGGATTCGGCTTCGGTTTCGCCAGCCGGCGGGGATCATACCACAGGCAAGGGTAGTTACATGTTGGTCGATGCCAAAATATACCGGTATGCCGATCGCAGCAAAGTATGGGTTTCCGAAGTTCAGAAAATAACAAAGAACAGTGAGTACACGTTTTCCGTGTGGCTTGCACGAACGGGCATCGGGAGTCCGCCGGAGCTTCTGGTCACCATTGACGATAAGCCCGTGGCGCCCAGCTATCGGCTTGGCTTCGCACCCGGACAATGGCAGAAGCTCAGCTATACCTGGAAAAGCAGGAAAAACAGAAAACGGATTTCCATAGCCATCACCAGCATATACTATTATCAGTACATGGAAGACTTTATGATGGATGATATCAGTTTTTGCAAAGAAGCAGTAAAACAATGAAGACCAAACGAATTTTTCTGGTAAGGCACGGACAAACCGATTATAATTTAAAGGGAATCGTGCAGGGCAGTGGGGTAGATACCGACCTTAACGATACAGGAAGAGCACAGGCAAAAGCATTCTTTGATAAATATAAAGATCTGCCTTTCAAAAAGATTTATACTTCGGCCCTGAAACGGACGAAACAGTCCTTACAGGGATTTATTGATCTGGGAATTCCTTTTGAATCTTTGCCTGAATTCAATGAGATAAGCTGGGGAGAAAAAGACGGCAAAATTATCGTGGCACACGACGATAGCGATTACCTTACAATGCTGGCAGAGTGGGAGAAAGGCAACACCGATGTATGTATTCCCGGAGGCGAAAGCCCTAAACAGGTTCAGAAGCGGATATTAAAAGGACTGGATCTTGTTCTTTCCAGGCCGGAAGAAGACCTGATTCTAATTTGTATGCACGGACGTGCCATGAGGATTTTATTAAGTACGATCTTTAATTATGAGCTTGCCTGCATGAATTATTTCGCCCACCATAATCTTTGCCTCTATGAGCTTCAGTATACCGGATCCATGTATTCTTTACTGAAATTCAACGATTTGACTCATTTTGAGGCGGTTTCATGAGTTTAAAACAGGCTTTTTTGAGGTTATGTCCTTCAATTTTGCTAAATTCGCCTACTTAAATCTACTATTAATACCAAAAATTCTAAGGAATAATGGCCAAAATACGATTCATTGATAAAAAGCAGTCAGCATTTTTTGCAACGGTCAAGACGCGCGTTGATGCATATTTCAAGGAAAATAACCTTTCAAAGAATGCCAACGGCCTCATGTATTTTAAAACAGTCCTGTTTTTAGGCGGACTGATTCTCTTTTATACCCTGATCATGTCGGGCATATTTTCTCCCATGGCTATGTGGGGTTTTGCTGTTTTACTGGGCATGTGCGCGGCTTTCATCGGCTTTAATATCTGTCATGACGCGATCCATGGCGCCTATTCTGCAAATCCTAAAGTCAATAAAAGATATAGCTATCTGTTCAATATCATCGGCGCCAATGCTTATGTCTGGAGCATTACCCACAACGTCATTCACCATACCTATACCAATATTCCGGGCCACGATGAGGATATAGAAATTGCACCCGGCCTTATCCGTTTATCTCCCGAAGAGAAACGCAATAAGATCCAGCGCTTCCAGCACTATTATGCGTTTATCTTATACGGACTGGCCAGTCTTTCCTGGGTTTTCAGAAAAGACTATAAGAAATTCTTCCAGAAGAAGATCGGCGGTTTTGATAATACCAACCACCCCAAAGGAGAATTATTCAACCTGTTCTTCTTTAAAGGATTATACTATGTGATTTTTATCATTCTTCCCCTGGCATTCATCAGCAGCATTACCTGGTGGCAGTTTATCATCGGTTTTGTCACCATGCACTTTGCCGAAGGGCTGGTACTCGGGATGGTCTTCCAGCTCGCTCACGTGGTGGAAGGAACTGACTTTCCATATACCAATCCGGATGGCAATATCGAAGAAGCCTGGGCGGTGCATCAGATGCAGACGACTGCCAATTTTGCGAGAAAGAGCTGGCTAGCGACCTTCCTTTGCGGAGGGCTGAATATGCAGGTAGAACATCACCTTTTCCCTAAAGTCTGCCATGTTCACTATCCGGTCATATCGGACATTGTAAAAGCGACGGCGGAGGAATTCAATGTTCCTTACATTGAAAACATCACCTTCCTCGGCGCATTGAAGTCGCACTACCTGATGCTGAAGAAATTCAGCACCATGGAGCAAGCTTACCCTGCCCAAAGACAGCAGGAAGAGCAAGTGGCTTCAGTGGCCTAATTCAGTTTTTGCTGAATGCTCAACGAAAAATTTTACCGCATTTTCTTTGCATGCGCTGCCCTTTATAATATTTTCTGGGGTATCGTTATTATTTTATATCCGGCTCTTCCTTTCGCACTAGCGGAAATTACTCCTCTGAATTATCCTTTCTTAATGAGCGGCATCGGTATGTTTGTCGGCGTTTACGGTTACGGCTACTGGGTGGTATCGCGTGAGCCGCGACGCTACCCTCAATTGGTCGTAATTGGATTAATGGGAAAGGTTTTAGGGCCTGTGGGATGGGCCTATCATGTATACCTGGATTCTGTCCCTCTCAGAACCATGTGGGTGAATGTTTTTAATGACCTTATCTGGATTCCTTTTTTCATCACATACCTGATCTGGTACAGAAAAAATGTGGGCGCTTTATAATTAGCCCTTTTTCGGAATTTGAGCTATATTTGCTTGAATAATGACGGAATTAACCATATTTTTGGAATTCGTTTTACTAATAAAAAGAATAGCATGGCTGAAGTAATCAAAATGCCTAAAATGAGTGATACCATGACAGAAGGTGTCATTGCAGCGTGGCATAAGAAAGTAGGAGATAAAGTGAAATCCGGCGATGTGCTGGCTGAAGTAGAAACGGATAAAGCAACGATGGAACTTGAGTCCTATGAAAACGGCACGCTCTTATACATCGGTCCCAAAGAAAAAGATTCCGTTCCTGTTGATTCGCTGATCGCGATCATCGGAAAGGACGGAGAAAATATTGATAGTCTGTTGAAAGATTCAAAGTCAGGAGCAAAGCCTGCCGGCAACGGTTCTACCAAAGAAGAAAGTAAGCCCGTTCAAACCAAAGACGCGCCTGCGGAATCCAATAATCCCATCGATACATCAAACATCAAGGCTGAAGTGATCAGAATGCCGAAGATGAGCGATACCATGACAGAAGGTACCATCGTGGCATGGCATAAAAAAGTGGGCGACGCCGTCAAGTCAGGCGAATTGCTTGCGGAGGTTGCTACCGATAAAGCAACGATGGAGCTTGAGTCTTATGAAACAGGAACCCTGCTCTATGTAGGCGTGAAGGAAGGCGAAGCGGTAGTCGTGGATGGTATTCTGGCTATCATCGGTGAAAAAGGAACCGATTTTAAACCCCTGCTCAGCAAGACGATTCCATCATCCAATGGTGGCACCGAAAAGAAAACAGAATCTGTTAAAACCGAAGAAGTAAAGAAAACTGAATCACACAGTTCTTCTTCTTCCGATTCAAGAATAAAAGCTTCTCCTCTGGCTAAAAAACTGGCTAAGGAAAAAGGCGTGGATATTAAGCAGGTACATGGAAGCGGCGAAAATGGAAGAATCGTTAAGAAAGACGTGGAATCCTTTAAACCAGGTACTGCCACAGCACAGACTCAGGGCAAATCAGCGGCGGTTTCATTACCTTCTGTCGTAGGCGAAGAGAGCTTCGAAGAAGTGGCAGTTTCTCAGATGAGAAAAACCATTGCTAAGAGGCTGGCTGAAAGCAAATTCAGCGCTCCGCATTTTTACCTGACCATGGAAATCAACATGGACAAGGCAATTGAGGCAAGAAACAGCATGAATGAAATCGCTCCGGTTAAGATCTCCTTTAATGATATGGTGATTAAAGCTGTGGCAGCTTCGCTGAGAAAACATCCGAAAGTGAACTCCTCCTGGCTGGGTGATAAGATCAGATATAACCATCACATTCATATCGGTGTGGCCGTTGCGGTGGAAGAAGGCCTTCTGGTACCTGTTGTCAGATTCGCCGATAATAAGACCCTGTCTCACATTTCTACCGAAGTAAAAGAGCTGGGCGCCAAAGCAAAGAACAAGCAGTTACAGCCTGCAGACTGGGCAGGAAATACCTTTACCATTTCAAACCTGGGTATGTTCGGCATTGAAGAATTTACGGCCATCGTCAATCCTCCCGATGCGTGTATCATGGCTGTGGGCGGCATCAAGCAAACACCTGTCGTGAAGGATGGTCAGATTAAAGTCGGAAATATCATGAAGGTGACGCTTTCCTGCGACCATAGAGTGGTAGATGGCTCTATCGGAGCAGCATTCCTGCAGACCTTTAAATCACTGATGGAAGATCCCGTCAGAATTCTGGTATAATAATCATCAAAAGACCTGTCTTATTTCTGAACAAGACAGGTCTTTTTCTTTTATAATAGAAAAAACAGTATGAAGATAAAGTCAACAACCGTTCTGGCCGTGCTGCATAATGGACAGGTAGCGATCGGTGCCGACGGACAAGCCACGATGGGTAATACGGTGGCAAAGAGCAATGTAAAAAAGATCAGAAAACTGATGGACGGGAAAGTAATAGCAGGCTTTGCAGGCTCGACCGCAGATTCGTTTACCCTGATTGAACGCTTTGAAGAGAAGCTCGGCGCCTATGGAGGAAATATGAAGCGCGCAGCCATTGAGCTGGCGAAAGACTGGCGTACGGACCGGTATTTGCGCAAATTGGAAGCCATGCTTATTGCCGCATCGGGTGATGAGCTTCTGGTAATTTCCGGAACAGGCGATGTGCTGGAGCCCGATAACGAAGTAGCTGCCATTGGCTCAGGAAGCATGTATGCTCAGTCAGCAGCACTGGCTTTAAAAAAGCATGCGCCGCATCTCAGCGCTGAAGAAATGGTGAGGGAATCGCTGAACATTGCAGCCGATATCTGCATCTATACCAACCACAACCTCACCATTGAAAAGATCGTGAAATGATCACTATTTATCATAACCCCAGATGCAGCAAAAGCAGGGAAACGCTTGAGCTTGTCAGTAAGCAGAAAGAAGAAGTAAAGGTGATCGAATACCTGCAGACGCCTCCCGATAAAAAGGAACTGCAGAAAATTCTGAAAAGCCTGGGCATAAAGGCCAGTCAGCTCGTCAGGAAAAGCGAACAGCTTTATAAAGACAACTACAAAGACCGTAAGATATCAGAAGCGGAGTGGCTGAAAATTCTTGTTGAAAATCCAATTCTGATCGAAAGACCTATTGTGGTGAAGGGAAATAAGGCCATGATTGGAAGACCTCCCGAAATTGTACTGGAAATTTTATAAGGGGCAGCCGTTATTAATTCAAA
>JBJMLY010000067.1:0-4831 GCA_045805025.1 Cytophagaceae bacterium
GATTGTGCAAAGCTTATTCAGACGTCATGACCATCACTATTTACCCTGCTCCTGTTGCATCGGTAAATGCCGGACTGGACCAGACTGTCTGCAAAGATGTCGTGGGCGTTCATCTGAATGGCGCGGTTGTCAATGCAGGAGGCGGTATCTGGACAACTGCAGGCACCGGTACCTTCTCTGATCCTAACGATCTGGCAGCAGTATATACTCCTTCTGCAGCCGATAAAGCCGCAGGAACGATCACATTGACGCTGACCACGACCCAAAACGGATTCTGTAATCCGGTATCCGACGACATGTTTATTACCGTAACTCCTGCTCCAACCGCCAGCATCGTTCCTCTATCGAACGTATGCGCCGATGTGGTTGGTGTTACCCTGAGCGGATCAGTTACTGTCGCCACGGGCGGGGCCTGGACTACGGGCGGATCGGGAGTCTTCACACCGGATGCTACAACCCTCGGAGGCGTGTATGTACCATCTGTCGCGGACAGAAATCTTGGATCGGTAGGGTTAACCCTGACGACTACAGGCAATGGAACATGTAACCCGGTAAGCGCTACCGTTATCCTTACCATTACCAAAAAACCTACTGTGAACGCGGGCGTCGACAAGTCGGTCTGCGCCGATGCAACCGCAGTGCCAGTTACAGGAAGCGTAACTGTTGCCAGCGGAGGTCACTGGACTACTTCAGGTACCGGTACATTCTCTCCGAACGCAAATACACTGGCCGTTACCTATATTCCTTCTGTCGCTGACATCGCATCCACCGTCGTGGATCTGACACTAACCACGACAGGCAACGGAACATGTAATCCGGTGAGCGATCTGATGAAGATCTCCTTTACGCCTGCTCCTACCGTCAATGCGGGGGTTGATAAAACCGTCTGCGCCGATGTAACGAATATTGCATTGAATGGAAGCGTAACTGTTGCAAGCGGAGGCGTATGGTCTTCTGCCGGCTCAGGCACATTCAGTCCGGGAGCAAATAATCTTACCGCCTCCTATGTTCCGTCAGGAGCCGACAAAACTGCGGGCAGTGTAACTCTGACGCTGACCAGCAGTGGTAACGGAACATGTAATGCGGTAACCGATGCAGTGATATTCACGATACTTCCTGCCCCTACCGCCAATACTGGACTGGCAACTACCTGCGCCTATACGAATGGCGCACCTCTGAATGGTACCGTAGCTAATGCAGGCGGAGGCGCATGGACATCTTCATCCGGAACCGGATTGTTCGCTCCGAATGCCTTTACACTGAATGCTACTTATTATCCTTCATCCACAGACATTGCCAACGGACAGGTTCAGCTGACGCTGACTACCACTGGTAACGGAACATGCATCCCGGTAACATCGACAGCTACCCTGATCGTATCCCCTCTGCCGAATGCAGACGCCGGCAATGACCAGTTTGTCTGCAAAGGAGCAACTGCTACCCTGATCGCTAAAACTGTTCCGAATGTAACGTACGAATGGTTCACCATGACAGGAACAAGCATCTCTACGAACACTGCCGTGACGATCACTGCGAATACCGATACTTCCTTTGTACTGATGCTTACGGATCCTAAAGGATGCGTGAACCGCGATACTGTTTCTGTGAAAGCGATTGTTCCTCCGACATTGAACCTGCCCGATCACTTCTGCTTCAGCAATGGTATGGTGATCAGTCCGATGGCAACTAATCTGCCGAATATTCCAGGCCAGTATCAATGGTACAAATCAAATGTTATTATGCCGGGACAGAACGACTCGCTGCTGGTTGTAAAATCTGCAGGCAAGTATAAAGTGGAATTCGCCTTCGGAAGCTGCTCAACATTCGACACCACGACGATTACACTTCCTCCGGTGCTGATACCATCACCGAAGAAGATTACCTGTGTGGGTAGTCCGGTAACACTTCAAACCACCAACCTGGGCGGCGTAACCTATGCATGGGCCCTGAACGGCTCGAACCTTGGGCCAGGTAATCCGATAACGGTGGTAACAGTGGTGGACACTAATTTCTACCAGGTAACAGCGACTGACGGACTGGGATGCCCAACCAAAGACAGCATTATGGTAATTGGTATAGCGAAGCCAATCCTGAATCTTTCAGACTCTTCTTCCTGCGCAGGACTTTCTGTACCGCTGAGCGGAAGACCGATAAATATCGTAAATATTGATAGTCTGCCGGCGGTATATCAGTGGAAGCTGAACGGTGCTCCGCAGGCGAGCACGAACGATACACTGATTACAACCAGCAATGGTCTGTATAAAGTGACCGTAACAATTGATCAGTGTTCTTCTTCGGATTCAGCGAATATCAGCTTCAACCCGATTCCGGCTAAGTTCCTGGTGAGCACTGCACAGTTCTGTATGGACAGAAATATTACCGATACCCTTGATGCAGGTCCTGGAGTGAAATACCTGTGGATGCCAGGTAACGATACTACAAGAACAACGGTCGTTACCGCTCCAGGCATTTATTCAGTAACCGTCTTCAACAATTTCAACTGTTCAAGAACAGACAGTGTGAACCTGATGGACGTCTGCGAACCGCAGGTATTCGTACCGAACGTATTCACGCCTGACGGCAATGGCAAAGACGATGTCTTCGGAGTATTCGGTAACCACTATGCGAACCTGAAACTGACTATCTTTAACAGATGGGGAGAGATCATCTTCGTGGGAGATGGAAGCACAGGATGGGATGGCACTTACCGAGGCGAGCCGATGCCAATCGGGGAATATCCGTGGATCGTCACCTACCGCGGTGACACGGACTTCTTCCCGGGACCTTACAAAATGGAAGGATCCGTATTGATCCTCAAATAATAAAAAGCCCCCGTTTGCACGGGGGCTTTTTATTATCTATCATAGTAACTGAAAATATCAAGTCATGAAAAAACTGATCCTTATTTTAGTGGCAGTCCTGCCAGGATTTGCTCATGATGGCTTAGCGCAAGTGGGAAAGATCTGCAACTGGGATAATGGAAGAAAAGCAGCCGTCGTGCTGACTTTTGACGATTGGACGCCGGGACAATATCCTGTGGTAGTTCCCGAACTGAGAAACAGAAACATCAATGCGACCTTCAATATCATATTGAATGATGTAGCTGCATGGAATCATGACTGGCCGACTGTCGTAACCACTGCCTCCGACGGAAATGAAATAGCCAATCATACATTAGATCATCCCAGTCTGGACACAGTCCCATCTTCTAAACTTCATACTGAGATCAGAGACGTAAAAACAACCATAGATATTCATATCACTTCTCAAAAAGTATTAACCTTTGCCTATCCTCTGGGAGTTGGAGCGGGGAATACTGCAAAAGAAAAAGAAATAAGAGATTCTATCAAAGCCTGTGGTCATATCGCAGCAAGATCTGTCAATCCTTCCTCCTTTAATTACACGTATAATTTTGCTCCGACGGACGACGATTACTACAAAATCCTGACCTACGCGATGAATGGAAGTGTTTCGACCTCCACATTTTATGGACAGATACAGAATATAAAAAATGGAGGTGGATTACTTACTTATCTATATCACAGTGTGGACACTCACACAGGGACATACGGAGACAACTGGTATGCGAGAGTCATTCAGGATTCTCTTCAAAAACAGCTCGACACATTGGTATCGCAGAAAAATGTCGTCTGGATCACCACGTTTGCTCAGGCAATAAAATATCATAAAGAAAAAAACTGTGCTGCCTTAAGTCAGATCCAGGCTCCGGACGGCAGCACCTGGATTGTGAATCTGACCGATACTTTAAGCAATAACGCCATCTACAATCAACCTCTGAGCTTAAAATTGAAGATGAACGGCGTGAATTACAATCTGATCACGCAGAATGGAAACAACCTCGCGATCGATTCCATTTACAGCGATACGATTATGTTCCGTGCTGTTCCGGATGCAGGACAGATTACACTAACGGCAAATGCCACAGGGCTAAGCTCAGCGCTTTCAGATCAGGACATCCGGATCAATCCTGTTCCCTCTTCAGGACTTATTTATATCAGTACAGAAAACCTCCTGAAAGATGCCGAGATCGTCCTCTTTGATGCCATGGGAAAAGAAGTATACAGCATGCCGGATTATAATGGCAGCAAAAATTTCCTTGTAGACCTATCGACACAAACCCCTGGAGTATATTTTTTAAAGATCAGACAGGGAAACGCTTTGATTATAAAAAAAATCATTCTTATATAAATTAAATTTAAAGATCAATGAACTCTTTACGTCTTCTCCTGGGTCTGATTCTGTTTCTTTCTGTTGCGCAGCTTTCCTATTCGCAAAAAGTAATTGACAAAATATCAAAGGAGGCCTGCGATTGCATGCAAAAAATAAATCCCGACGGTGACACGACCGCGATCAGGAACGAGGCGGGAATATGTATGGGGAAAGCCATGCTTGCCCATGCCAAAGACCTGAACAAATACTATAAGATGGAAATAGGCGATGAACTTCTGCAAAAGATCCAGGCTCCTTTACTTAATACACTTTTTCAGGATTGCAATGTTTTTCTGAAACTGATGATGAGCAAAGGTAACGCCAGCGCTCCTGTGGAGGCAACTATTTCTTCCGCAGAATGTCAGAAAATTCATACTGGCAAATTCCGCCGCGCCAATCAGGGCGATGACACCAACAAAGTCGTTGAGTTTACGAAAAACAGAATTAAGGAGTACGATGAAAAGGGACAGGTAGTCGCAGAGTCTGAGATAAAATGGGTAAATGACTGCGAGTATACCTGCAAATTAATACACAGCACCAATGAGCAGCTTTCCACCTTGTTTATCGGAGAGACCATGAAAGTAAAAATCCTTACGTTTGA
>JBJMLY010000068.1:0-6875 GCA_045805025.1 Cytophagaceae bacterium
CATCCGACGCTGTAAAAGCGCAGGGACATATAACGGTTTGGAAGGGAAGGTGAACCCTGGCTGGTGAGTGCGCCGCCAAGATTAATCCGGGCGAGGTCTTCCGAAAATTCACCGATATAGGAAATTTTTTCCCTGGCTGCTTTACCCTTTTTCAGGATCGTAAAATCCATTTTGGTAACGCCGCGGCGATCCATGAGACCGAATCTACCTCCTTCTTCAATGATGCGTGCCATCGGGCCGCTTCTGAAGTCGTCAAGCATCAGATCCCATTTTTCGGTTTTAACGACAAGCATTTTTTTTGTCCGGTCGAACATCCCGTAACGTGCATATATTTCTTTGATGTTGCCCGGGATGGGTGTCCTTGATCTTACATTGCTTGGATATCTGTAGGGTTGAACTCTTAAGATCAGGCTGAAGGTGTCCTGATTGGAAATTCTTCTGGTTGCGTTTGTATTTATGGGAGGGGTATATTGATAACCACCTACCTGCAGGGTCTTGACGTTTTTATAAGTGACAATATCCAGCAGATTGCCCTGCTCATCATAACTGACCATGTCCATTCTGTCGTTGACATAACACTTGACGGCCATATCGGTAAATTCAAAATTGCTGTATTTAGGCTCTACCAGAATTTTCCCCTTTGTATTAATTAATCCCCACAGCCCGGTTTCTGCCGATGAAATTACTGCCAGGTTATCTTTAAATTCTCCGATAAGGCGCCATGCAGGCTCATGGATTAATTTACCGTTCAGGTCGGCCAGTCCCCATTTGTTATCTGATTTGATGTAGATTAAATATTTCTTCACCTGGTAATCGTCGTAGAGAGGTTCAATAAGAATTTTTCCGTTTTTCCGGATCATGCCTTTTTTCTTATTAACGGTAGTGACGACAAGGTCTTCCGTCAGAAAATCAAAATCATTATATTCTGTTTTGGTAACGATGCGGTTTTCTTCTGATGAGTAGAGGGCCCAGAGATTGGCCTGGCTATCCTGGAACATGAGAAAGGTAGAGGATACTACTTTGTAGTTTTTCCAGAGAGCCTCGGTGCCCATTTTCCCGCTTTTGCTAAAGGCACCCCATAATCCATTCTTTCGGAAGACCAGGGCTGCTCGTTCAACTTTTATATAGTCATAAGCCGGCTCGATCACCACGTTAAGAGCACTGTCTGCCATCCCATTTTGTCCTTTCTGATTCAGGACAAAAAATCCGTAAGAAGCCTGGGTCAGGGTGTCGTAGGCGCAAGCAAGAAGTTTTCCGGAGATGGCATGATACAATCCATACCGGGAATTCTTTTTTAATTTTATAGTATACAGGTTAAGCCATTCCAGACTTTCATATTCCTGGGGCAGGATCGGGGTGTTCAAAGAATCGACCAGGCCCCAGAGCTCTTTCTCACGCACGGCGATCTGATTTTTGCTGAGGATGTTTACGTTTGAATACATACATGGGATCAGTTGTTTTCCGCTGCTGCTGATCATGCCGCTTTTCCCTTCCGCTTTTACTACAGCAAATTCACCCTCAAAATTTCCTGCCATGTCGAAGCGGGCAGGAATAACGGTCTCTCCTGAGAAGTTGATGTATCCCCACTTGTAGTTTTCTTTGTAGGGTAAAAGCTGGCCCCGGCTATTCTGGCCATACAGAGACTGTACAGCCAGAAACAGGAGGGTGAAAAGGAATATTTTCATAAAAAATTAAAGCGATGTAATGATATTCTGAAGATCTGTCGTCGAAGCGATCTTTTTACCTGTAGGGATAAGCTGAAATTTGAAAGCCTTGTTGTCTTTTATCTTTTGGATATCTATGTTTTTGAAATCCTGTGAAGAGTAAATGGCCACCGACATGTCCTGTGCAATGTATACAAGCTTGTTGGTCGCCGTAGGTGTAAATATGAATGAATTCAGGTTTTCAATGTCGTATTTAACGACGGTTCTGTCGTCTCCTGTGATAAGATATATTTTCGGATTATCCATTGTTTCGGATGAAAGACCTTCCACATCAAAGCTGGCAGAGATCATGACGGCTCCGGGGAACCGGAAAAGCTGGTCGCAATTGTAAATACCAAAAGTAGATATTCTGAATGGACGCAGCACTTCTGCTTCACGGGCCTGGAATTCTCTTAGCTTATTTACTTTCGCAATCTCTGCCTGATATTTTTCCATTTTCTTTTTGTAGTGTTCACGGGCCTTATCCAGATTTTTTCCGGCCAGCACGGGTGTAACAATCGATTCGAATTTTGTTTTTCCATTGTCAAGCAGAAGCTTGAACTGAGAGCTGTCCAGGTTATAAGGTTCGACAGTTACTTTTTTCCAGTGGAAGCCATAGATCCATTTATTGTTTTCAGGGTTCTGCTTAGGGTCAGAACCTGAATATTGCCAAACCAGGCCCTTGAATTCTTTGAGCTCAGGATAATCCTTCAGATTGACATTGATATCAAAAACAGGAGTTTTATCATCGTATTCTTTCGGTTCAATGGGTTTTTTGGGAAGTTCTGCCGCGATTGAATCTTTCTTTTTTGCAGCATTTTCAGCGAGCGTGCCATGTCCCAGATAATCCCAGTTCCTGGCATTCGTATCGAGGTAATAAAGATTGTACTCATCGCCTCTTACGAAAGAGCCCATCTGAATATCTATTTTTTTGTCTTTGGCAATGAATACAGGTTTTCCATCCTGATAGCCCTGGATGCGGAACATGCCTGCTGTCTGAAAATTGCCAGTGGTGCCGGCCGAGTCGTAAGTCATCGGAATTCCGCTGACAATAATATCGGCTGCAGTATGAAACTCGGAGTATTTGATATCCACTTTCCCGCTGACAGGATTTCCTTTCTCATCCACAAATGCGTGATCGGGAATCGAGATCACAGTTCCGCCTTTGAGATTGAAGGTCTGGCTGCTGTCTGTATTGCTTACCGTAAGACTTTGCTCTGCCGGGGCCAGGTCTTTAAAAGGACGGTCGATAAAGGCTCTTTTGGAGCGATCACCTTTGTTTTTAGTGCAGCTGTCCAGTACAAGAAAAGCGGCTAAGCCGAATACGAGGGCAATAATGATTTTGCGGATTCTGAAGTGTATCATAATAGTATGTTTAAAAGCATAATGCAGCAGGAATTGAAAAGATACAGAAGATTTAAAAAAGTACTCCTGATTTTAAAGGACCTGAGTCTGTTTCAAGTTAATAAATTTATCAGGAAATCAGAAGACCGGCTTTTTGATTTCTGATTTTTTGTTCCTACATTTGTGTCATCAGTCACCTACCTCGTGTAGTTGATTTATTCAAGAAGAAGGGAGAGATCAGGCTCATCGAACTTCTAGCAACCTACCTGCAATGGCAAAGGTGCTAATTCCTGATCCCGGTAACGGGAGAAGATAAATTAATTACCATTATGTTCACACAAGTAATTTTTACAGGAAAAGAACAAGCCGCTTACCAGGTAAGTGAGGTTTTCGTTCGCCGTCAGGTAATCTTCAATTCCTCCGCCACCTGCTGCTGTGGCTGTTGTTGCTGCTGTTAGCAGTAATCCCGATAATATATTCATTTGAATGTATTCCAGCCATCCGGCCGGAGGGAATCCTATTATTTGTTTTTCATTCATTAAAACATCAGAACACATGACTACTCTGACTTTAAAGTTCAGTGCCTTTCGTTTGCATCCGGAGGAAGCAAGCAAGGCCGTTTATTTTAATTCCGATTATAATTTTGGCAGCAGAAGCTTTTTGAGCCTGCAGCAGATCCGCCGCTCCATCAGACTTAGCGCACTGGTGGCTTCGGTATCTCACGAAACCGTCAATCAGCAATTTACCTGGCACTTAAACTAACAGAACTATGGCTATCATGATCACCAACGAATGTATACACTGCGGCGCCTGCGAGCCCGAGTGCCCCAATACAGCGATTTATTCCGAAGGCGCTCCATGGCGCTGGGCCGATGGTACTAAGCTGACGGAAATCCTGCTGGAAGACGGCAGCACCGTTGACGCCCAGGCTATGCAGCCTCCTGTATCGGAAGAGTTCTTTTATATTGTTTCAGGGAAATGCACGGAATGTACAGGCTTTCACGAAGAGCCTGCCTGCAACGCCGTTTGCCCGACTTCGTGCTGCGTACCCGACCCGGATATGCCCGAGAGCAAAGAAGATCTTCTGGCGAAGAAATTCTGGCTGCACGGAGAATGATTTTTAGTAGGTTTTAGATTTTAGGATTAAAGGCGCGGGAGACCGCGCCTTTTTTTATGAAGGGTGGAGGATATTTTTGTATATTGATTAACGAAAGCTTATTGAATTTAAAATAGGCAACGAGTGTAAGTATATTATTATCATGAGATCAACAAGTGTGAAATTTATAGTGGGTTTTTTATTGTTCTGTTCCCAACTGGGTTTTGCTCAGAAAAAAATTGAGCTGACAAAGATCAGTTCTGGTAAACAAATGGTAATAAAAGAAGGTGTCCGCGTTATTTATGTACTGAAAAAAGGCAGACGGAAAAGAATCGGGACATTGAAAGCAATTACGGATACTTCAATTCAGATAGGAAAGAATATGATAAGCCTGAAAAACGTACGATCAATTGGTGAAAGTCCAGCGAAGGCAAGAGCTTTGAGTATTCTTGCAGCAGTAGCAGGCGGCGGGCTTTTAGGTTCAGTCGAATCAACTGATTCCGTTCCGGTAATAATTATAGGGGTACTGTGTCCGCTTCCTTATTATTTTATTCTTTTTATTTATCGCATAAGAACGCTCCTAAAAATGTTGAGAAAAAATGGAAGATGAGAATAATAGAATAATGAATTTGGTTAAGGAACTATGAAGCCTTTTTTAATTCTTACAACTTACTTTTTTCTATGCGCGGAAACTGACCTTCTGGCACAGAAGAACTTTAGCACGGAATTACCCGATGGAACATTTATAGAAATAAATTCCCCGACTGCCGATAGCTTGATACAAGTGGGAAAGTTTTACCAACTTTCTTTCGGTAGCCATGATTTTCGTATCGCTCAGTGCAGAGATAGCTTGTCTTCAAAATACGGCTTTACTGAGGTGTTGATCTACAAGGGTTGCATACCAATCCTGATAAGCACGCATGACAGTATACATGTTTTTAACTCCCGCATGAGCAAGGCACTCGAAAAAACCAATGGTAAGGAGTGGGAGAAGAACTACCAGAAAGATATAGATCATTGCGTCCAATCGATGTGCCCGGTGAAAGAAGATATCAGCAAGTATCTCTTTTTAGGGTGGGGCGAACCTGCTTATTTATATAAACCCGGACAAACTAAGCTTGATGGTGTGCAGAAATGCATAGTGGACCATATGCTTCTGAAGATGCTTAAGGAAAATCCGAAGGTGCGTATTAAAATAACGGCGAACACTATCAGCTCTGAAGAAAATGCCTCAAAGACTCTTTGTAAAATGAGAGGGGAAAATTTTCGTGACTATCTTGCTGCAAAAGGTATTGACAAAAGCCGTCTTGAAATTTCCTGGCAATGCTCCGATGAACCGTTTAAAGTCAATAGTCTTGAATGGAACAGAAGGGTTGATGTAGAAATATTGGAGATGAGTGAAGAGGAAAGTAAATAAGAAATATCCAGCAGTATCACCATGAAGCAGGAAGTCGTAGATTATTATAATAAAATCGCGGTTCAATACGACGACAGCCGTTTTGCCAATTCCTATGGTAAGTTTATCGATCGGCAGGAAAGAAATTTATTGACCCGGTTTTTAGGTGCTGATTACAAATACAACGTACTTGATCTTGGCTGTGGAACAGGCAGACTATTAGACTTGGCCGATTGTGGCATCGATGCCAGCGAGGAAATGATCAAAATCGCGAAAGCTAAATTTCCTCAGAAAGATATTTATAAGGGAGATGCCGCCACTACTCATTTTGCCGCCGGCACTTTTGATGTGGTCATTTCCTTTCATGTATTGATGCACTTAACTAATCAGGAAGTAGTCAACATACTCAACGAAGCTCACCGAATTCTTAAAACAGGAGGAAGGATCATCTTTGATGTGCCTTCGCAAAAGCGTAGAACACTATTTGATTTCCGGAAAGCAGGCTGGCATGGAGCCAATGATTTTTCTGTCCGGGATATAGAGAATTTTTGCGGGACAAAATGGAAGCTTGAACGGTATTATGGAATTTTATTTTTCCCGATTCATCGAAGCCCGGTTTTTATGCGAAGGCTTCTCTTAAGCCTGGACAACTTATTGTGCCGGTCTTTTATGAAAGAGTACAGTTCTTACCTGGCTTTTGAACTGAGGAAATTATGAAAAGAGTGATCCCTTACCGTGTAAAGGTCAGAATAAAATTAATCCTTCGATTGATCAATGATCTCTGGAATGGAAACTATAGAAAGTTCGCTTCGCCTGAAGGTTCCTCTCAGGAGTTTATTTATAAAATCTCCATTACACAGGCTATTCTCCCTTCATCCACGGCAGACAATAAGGTACTGAATATCCTGAATGCGTCTGAGAAAATTAACCGGATAGTCATTGGTCCGGGAGAACTCTTTTCATTCTGGAGGATTGTAGGCAAGCCCGATAAATCCAATGGCTACATGAAGGGTAGGAATATCATTGCCGGACAACTTCAGGAGGATTACGGAGGTGGCTTGTGTCAGCTTTCGGGTATTATATATTACGCATCCTTAATTTCATCGCTGGAAGTAACAGAACGATATAATCATACCATTGATATATACACCGACGAAACCCGATATACTCCTCTGGGTTCTGACGCTACAGTGGTTTATGGATATAAAGACCTGAGAATAAAAAACAATTATGATTTTTCGCTCAAATTTAATGTCGCCATCAATAACAACACCCTTCACATGGAACTGTTAAGTCAGAAAAATATTAAAGAAGAAAAGATTTTGTTTAAAGTCAG
>JBJMLY010000069.1:0-3040 GCA_045805025.1 Cytophagaceae bacterium
GTACCGATAATAGTGATGATAACCTGAATGGCGATGATAATACATCGGCCCGTAATACAGACCGGAAAAAGCCGGGTAAGGATTATGGCAACAGCGATAATCTGAACGATCAGCAGATCAATGGAAACAAGTCTGTGGATGACCCGTCTGTCAAGAGAGATCCTGCCATGCCCGAAGATGGTAATGGCGGGGATATCATGCTGAGACAGGATCAGGATAATTCGTCTGCCGATCCAGCCAATAAGTACGATGGATCGTATCAATATAATGATCAGATGAAATCACAAAATCCGCAAAGCCCGGATGTTGATGATCAGAGCGGAACCAGCGCTTCTTCCAGAAAGAAAATGCAGAGAAGCAGAACTTCCGGCGGAAGCAGCGACGATTCCATGTTCCTGGACGATAGCTCCTCTAAAAAGAGCGGATATCAGGATAAGAACATGAAATCCTCGACTCAGAAAAGCAGTACCAGCAAGAGCAGCAGCAGTACCAGCTCTTCTAAGACTAGTGGTTCTGTAAATCAGAAACCAGGTACCGGAGCAGGGGCGAAGAATACTGGAAAGTCGTCTGTGAATAAATCACACGATTCTATGGAGAACCCTTCTATGAAAAACGAAGGTTCAGATAAATCGTCTGGTACGAAAAAAAGTACAGGTACTGGTTCATCTTCCGGAAAAAGCAGTACAGGAACGATGAAGGGAAGTCAGAATACGACAACTCCTTCCATGGGACAGCCGGATAACAGCAACAGCAATAGCGGAGGAAGTTATTAAGGTTAATTAAAAGAAGTAGTAAGCTCAAAATAAAAAGACCGGAGAATAGTCTCCGGTCTTTTTATTTCTCGTTGTTTTTGAGAGGATAATATTTAAAGACTATGCTCAGGCTGACAGTTAACAAATTTTGTTTCCAACAACTAACAACCAATAACTAACAACGAAAACCCGCCACTAGCAACGAATCTTCAGCCCATCATAACCAATCCTGATAAAGCCCGGCAGTTCGCTTTCCACCTCTTTATGCAGTCCCATCCGATGGCTTAAATGCGTGAGGTATGCTTTTTCGGGTTTGAGTTTTTTTAATAATTCCACTGCCTCATCCAGCGTGAAATGAGAGATGTGTTCAGTCCGCTGAAGAGCATTCAGTACAATAATTCTGGACCCTTCGATTTTTTTCATTTCGTCGGCGGAAATAGAATTCGCATCGGTGATATAGGTGAAATCCTTAATCCTGTAACCGAAGACCGGAAGTTTGAAGTGCATTACTTCAATAGGAGAAAATTGCACGCCTTCAATTTCGAAAGGTTTGTTTTCAATTTCTATAGCATCGATGAGAGGTACTCCCGGGTATTTATATTCAGTAAAGGCATAGGAAAATTCCTTTCTGATCTGCTCCAGCACATTGCGTCTTCCATAAATCGGAATGTTTTTCTGCTGGTGGAAATTGAAGGAACGGATGTCATCCATTCCGGCAGTATGGTCTTTGTGTTCGTGAGTAAAGATGAGTGCATCGAGACGCTTTATGCGTTCTCTCAGAGCCTGCTGGCGGAAATCGGGGCCGGAATCAATAATGAAACTTTTGCCCTCAACTTCTATATGTATGGAAGTTCTTAGCCTTTTATCTCTGAAGTCGAGCGACCTGCAGACTTCGCAATTGCAGCCTATAACGGGAATTCCCTGAGAGGTGCCGGTGCCGAGAAAAGTAACGATCAAAGCTTCAGCTCCGTTTGATTTAGTTCCTGGTAAAAGGTTCTGTTCTTATCGCTCAGTTTGCTCGTATCAATTTCTATTGATTTCAGGATCTCAATCAGGCAGTTGATTTTGCCGTCGATGGTGAAGTATTTATTGACGATGGCGATCTTAGTATCTTTGAGGATGCAGTAACCTGCATGAAAATTTCCCTTTTCGTAACGCAGCACATAATCCGACTCAGCAAAAACATCTTCCAGCTTTGCCAGAAACTGAGGGGTCAATTTTATTTCTAACGCCATAGGATTAAACGCCTGCCCATTTTTTAACGGTATCTACCAGCTTATCGAAGTCCAGAGGTTTGGGCAGGTATTCGTTGATACCTACTTCCTTGAAATCCTCTTCTGTATAATTTTTGGCATTGCCTGTAATGGCAATGATGGGCACAGCAGCTTTCTTTTTATCCTGCATGCCTCTGATCTCTTTTGCACAGGCCATGCCATCCATCTGAGGCATATTGATATCCATCAGGATTACATCGAAATAATCTTTATCAAGCGCTTTGAGAACGTCTTTACCGTTCTTGACGGAGCTTATCTGAAAATTCTGAAATTCCAGGATCTTTTTGGTGAGATTCTGGATCACTGAACTGTCCTCTGCGATCAAAACTTTTTTCGATGTTCCCATTAGTTGTTGTTCTTTATGATTGACTTATACGTTTTCCGAAATTCTGAAAAGGCCTGATTCAGAATTTCAAACTGTGATTCCAGCCCCTCAAAATTGTTCTCTTTGAGATTGGACTCGATCTGCCTTGCCTGCTTTTCAATTTTTTCAACTCCCAGGGTTCCGGCAGTGCCTTTCAATGTGTGCAAGTTATTCAAAATTACGTTAAAATCTTTGTTTTGAAGTGAATTTTTGCAAATCTCCAGCTGTCCAATTGTTTCTTTTTCAAACTGTTTGTAAATTTTATACAGTGTTTCCGGATTGGCGAATTTTTTAAGCTTGTCATAGACTTCATGATTGAAAATTCCATTCCCGCCGGTTTCGGCAGGACCGTTTTCTATGATGGTCAGATTTTTATTTATGGTCCATTCCCTGACTTTGCTGATGAGACTTTCAGCCTTGATGGGTTTTGACAGGTAATCATCCATTCCTCCGAGCATAAAACGTTCCTTGTCTTCTTTCATCGAATAGGCCGTCATGGCGATAATGGGTGCCTGATCGGGTATCTTGAGCTTTCTGATTTCTTTCGTCGCCGTCACGCCGTCCATTTGCGGCATCTGTATATCCATAAAGATCAGGTCGTACTTTTCCGCTTTTACTTTTTCAATGGCCACCAGTCCGTTATCGGCGAC
>JBJMLY010000070.1:0-21747 GCA_045805025.1 Cytophagaceae bacterium
ATTGCTGCGGTCGGTATGAATAAGCTTTGAAACATCTTCCTGCGTCATCTGACGACTTTTTCTTAATTCTCTGAGAATTTGTCCGATTTTGTTTAATTCACTGGTCATAGTGTCTGAAAAAGTTAAGTTACAACTGATTATGTGTTTGCAAAGGGTGGTCTAAGTTACGTATTTTTTTTAAGAAACCCTGAACATTTGATCAGTTGTCTATTGGAAACATATGTTTAAACATGTTTTTAAATTGATGTTTTATTTCATTCTTATGAAATATGTGATAGATTTGGGTGGCTTTTTTAATATTTTTTAAAAGGTCAGTCTGAGTGACAGGTTTTCCTGGTAATGTCCATTTCTGTCTGCTTGCAGACATTGCTCAGACTGACTTTGTTATTTTCTTCTAAGCCTGCATCAGAAAAGCTTTAATATAGACATCCAGATCACCATTAAGCACATTCTGTACATCGGATCTTTCAATGCCCGTTCTTAAATCTTTTACCAGCTTATAGGGGTGAAGCACATAATTTCTGATCTGTGAACCGAAATCAATCCGTTTTTTGCCGCTTTCAATCACAGCCCTGGCTTCGTTTCTTTTATCGATCTCGATCTGGTACAATCTTGATTTCAGCATTTTCAGGGCTTTTTCCTTATTCTGGTTCTGAGAACGTTCCTGCTGGCATTCAATGATAAGGCCGGATGGCTTATGCTTTAGCCTCACAGCCGTTTCCACCTTGTTTACATTTTGTCCGCCGGCTCCGCCGGCTCTGAAGGTATCCCATTCGATGTCTGCAGGATTGATTTCAATGGTAATCGTATCGTCAATGACCGGATAGGCATACACGGAAGCAAAAGAAGTGTGTCTGCGTCCTCCCGAATCAAAGGGAGAAACTCTTACAAGTCTGTGAACACCAATCTCTGATTTCAGAAAACCGTAGGCAAACTGTCCGTCGATTTCAAGTGTTACGGATTTAACACCTGCTACTTCACCGGCATTATAGTTAAGCTGACGGACTCCATAGTCGTGTGCTTCGGCCCACATCACGTACATGCGCATGAGCATTTCCGCCCAGTCGCAGCTTTCCGTTCCTCCCGCTCCCGGATTTATTTCAATAATGGCGCTGAGCTGGTCCTCTTCATTGCTGAGCATTTTCTTGAATTCCAGCTCTTCCACAGCCTTCAGTACTTTGGCATATTCCTTTTCAATTTCAGCTTCTTCTATGTCGCCGGCATTGTAAAATTCAAAGAGCGTTTCGAAATCGTTGAAAAGATTCTCTACATTTTTATAGCTCTCTGTCCATACCTTCAGGATCTTGATGGACTTTAATATTTTCTCTGCTTCTTTCGGATTATTCCAGAATTCGGCAGCCGTAGTTAATTTTTCTTCTTCGGCGATGGAGGCAAGCTTTCCATCGTAGTCAAAGATACCCCCTCAAAGCAACCACTCTTGCCTTTAATTCCTTGTATTGTTCGTTATTCATGTCTATAGTGCATAGTGCTCAGTGCACAGTGCTTAGTTGTTTATTTAATTATTTAACCGTTCAAATTTCAAAGGAAACAAAGATAACTATTATTGTTTAATGGAAATTAGCTCCTGCACAGATAATCGCCGCTTATCCACAATTCTTAAAAGCTGAGTTCAGACAATTATTTTCTAGGTTTCCATGTAACTTCTTCCGCCTTTAGCTCTTTGCACATAAGTCTTGACAGAACAAAAAGATAATCCGATAAGCGGTTCAGGTAAATGATGATGAGCGCTGTGACCGGCTCTTTCTGCTGCAGAGCGACTGTTAAGCGCTCTGCTCTGCGGCAAACGCAGCGGCCTATATGGCAGAAGGATACGGAGGGATGACCGCCGGGTAAAACAAATTCCTTGAGCGGTTCCAGCTTTTTTTCCATTTCATCAATCGTACTTTCGAGCAGTTTTACATCTTCCTCCCGGAGGTCGGGAACTTTCATTTTTGATTTCTGAGGATCTGAAGCAAGAAGAGAACCAATCGTAAACAGCCGGTCCTGAATTTCTTTTAGCAGGTCTCTGCGCGAAGCGTTCACTTCCTGATCTCTGAGCAGGCCGATGTAAGAATTCAGCTCATCGATGGTGCCGTAAGCTTCTATCCTTTCATTGGATTTTAAAACCCGGGTGCCTCCGATCAATGAAGTTTCTCCGAGGTCGCCGGTTTTGGTGTATATTTTCATAGGCTATTCCAGACCCGGGCGGATGGTTTTGAGCGAGTCTTTGAACTGACTGAATTCTCCGGCAGGCATCAGCTCTTCCAGCTTATCCAGTGCATAGGCGGCATACGATTCGATATTGATCAGCATGCTTTGCCGCGCATATGCTTTCAGAATTTTTACGGAATATGGATTTAAGGATACCGATTCTACCAGTACATTATAGGCTTCCATAAATTGTCTTTTTCCATTCAGGTATTCCACCGACCATACCACACCATCTTCGTTAAACGGATCCGTTTTCAGTGCTGACCTGAAAAAATTACCTGCCAGAACTGAATCTCCGGAATATTGAGCGCTCAGCGCCTTAAAATAATTTCTGGATGCCTGCCTGTCTTTGTTCAGGTATATCGGGTCGATCTGTGCATTCAACTCCGCCCAGTTTTTTTCGGCAGCCAGAAAGCGCAGGTATTGGTAGTTCAAAAGTCCCAGATCTTCTTCCTGCGCTTGCAGGTCATGCCCGCTGGCAAGCCAGAATACCCTGGCCTTGTTGGTTTCATCGCGGTCAATATAAATCTCCATCATCTCCGACGAAGCCATATGCTGCAGAGGTTTTTTCTCAAGCGAGGTGTAGACCGTCAGCAGGTCTTTTTCAGAAATATCTTTTTTTCTCAGGTGGAAATATTGAAAGCGGAGCCCCTCCGGCATAGCGAGAACACTGTCCATCCGTTCTGTTGAAAGAAGGCGGATAAAATTTTCGACCAGAAGTTTTACGTCTTTATCTCCGCTTGTCTTTAAGAGATCGAAAGCTTCCAGCGCTTCTTTTTTCTTTCCTGCTTCAGCCAGCGATATGCAATAATTCAGATTGATATCCTGATTTCCGCTCAGGGCTTTGGCCTGTTTCAGATTTTCTGAAGCATCAATATACTGGTGGTTGGCCATCATCCACATGCCCATGGTATTGTAATAGGCAGCGCCGGTATTCCCTGCAAAACCTTTCAGATTTTCCAGCAGGTTCTTTCCTTTCCCTTTTTCACCTGAATAGTAGTAATACAAAGCCTCTATGTATCGCATGTACTCGCCAAAGTTTTCATTGGAGGTATAGCGGCGAAGTGAATCCAGATAGTGGATGTAATGTCCGTCTTTTTCACCGAGTTTATTGATGCCGTAATTGTAGAGGTAGGCAAAAGCTGTATTATCCAGGATACTGTCTTTTACGAGGCCGGGGTCAAAAGATTCTTTGATCTTTTTATTATACATATTCTGTAGTACCAATGTGTTGACGCGGAAGGAAAGGTAGTCCTGCATGTCAAATGCTTTGATCATAGAATCGGCACCGTCATAAATTTTATTTTTGATCAGAAAGTAGATCATATTGGTGGAAGGGACCTCTGCATTTTTGCCGGAATATTGTTTTGATCTGGTCAGATAATGCATGGTTGAATCCAGCATGCTGGTTTTGGCAAAGACCATTGCCAGATTGTTGTATAGAATTCCACTTTCCGGAAACCGTCTGAGTCCGTCTTCCAGGGCAAATTTTGCCGGGAAGAAGTTATCGTTGTCTACATAAATATTGCTCAGGTTCAGGTAAGAATATTCCGAAGGGTGTGAGCTGTTTGAAAGAGCGAAGTAGTCGATGGCACTGCTTTTTTCTCCCGAAACGAGTGCAATGCTTGCCAGGGAATAATTGGTGCGCCAGTTATCGTAATCTTCGACAGAGGCTTCCATATAGTATTGGCGGGCCAGCAGGTAATTTTTTTCATGCAGATAAATATCGCCCAGGTTATTAAGGTATCCTGCGCGTGCCGTATGATAAGGCTGGTTGCTGGACTGAAACAATAAAGCAGCAATGGCCAGTCCGCCGAAAAGATAGACCACGTACAGGGGAATTCTTTTGGGCTCAAAAACCACTTTGTAGATCTGAGTATAAGTCTCGAACAGGCTGCTGAAGTTAGCAATCACATAAATCAGGAATATAAGTCCGAGGCAGAAGTGCGAGTAGATTAATCCGTATTCGAATAGTTCTTTCATGGCATCGTTGCCTGTAATGAAAGAATAGGAAATAGCAGAGCAGCAGATTGTTCCCAGAGAGAGGTACAAGTATGCTCCTATGGGAGCGAAGCTGAAAAGGCCTTTAAAGGAAGATTCCCTTTTTCTGAAAACCCATATCCCGATAATGGCCGAGACTGCAAAAAGAATGAACGGATTAATATAAATCACCTTTATGTCCAGCACGCCTTTTTTGTCCAGAAAAAACAGTAAAAAATTCAGCAGATATAGAAAACTGATAAAAGGGAAATGAAGGATCAGGTTTTTAGTGGGGCTGGTCTTGCTTTGTGTGAGAAGAAAGAATAAACCATATATAATGTCAAAGGCTATGATCAGGAAAAACAGAAGAGAAATGATCAGAATTATTTTAATCCCATAATTCGACATGTATAAAAATGGATCTTGTACCTGGCTGTATTCTTTAATGATAAACCAGGCGATCAGAGTGAGAATCAGCATGGATGCCAGTCTTGCGGCAAAGGGTATGTTTTTATTGAAAGCCTGAAAATAAAAGCTGAGAGCTGCGAAGGCAACGACGGTGCCCGTTAGAAAATATTTACTGGCAGGAGCAAAAATCCCGAGTAGTTCCGTGCTGAGTCCTGAAATAAATAAAAGTACTCCCAGCATGCCGATGGAATAGGGTATGGTATCCAGATAGGTGAGGCATGAAATGATAATGAGCATGCAGAAACAGCTGATGCCCAGCAGTGCGTATGAATATTCAGGTACGATTTGCAGAGGACTGGCGCCGAACCATTCCTTGATCAGGTAATTATCTGCTTCGGTGGAAAAGGTGATCAGGTTGCCGCTGAACTGTTCGATTACGGATTTAATGGGGTCGAGCCTGGAAAAGGTACTCAGATCCACGACACCGTCCTGGCCAATATAGGCAGCTGTTGCCAGTGCCAGCAGCGAGCCGGCGAAGAGCAGCAGAAGGAAAAGATAAATGTAACGATCGGATTTATTCCAGTCATTCCAGAAAAACAAAGCTGGATTTTTCATTAAAAAATAACGGTTAATGGTTGTGAACTAAGGAGGTACTTCTTTCAGAGAAAGAGGTATTCTATTAACCCAGGAACTTAGGCACCCTGAAATAATCAGAATCCTTTTTTGGCCCGTTGATCAGAGCGTCTTCATGCTTAAGGGTATTAGCAACCACGTCTTCGCGCAGGATATTCACCTCTTCTGACATATGCGTGAGAGGCTTTACCTTTTCGGTATCGATTTCTTTCAGCTTTTCCACCCAGTCCAGTATTTTGTTTACATCCTGAAGAAGGCTTTGTTCGGCTTTTTCATCAAACTCCAGTCTTGAGAGATGGATTATTTTCTGTATCGTATTCTGATCAACTTTCATATTCCTGGTTTAATGTAACTGTTTATTGTACTTCTTCAATTCGTTATTAATTATATCGAAGGTTTTTTGTTTAAGCTCTTCTAAATTTTCCAGCGTCATTCCCTTGGTTTCGATCGGCTCATGAATAATGATGGCCATGAGATGGCGGTTGGGAAGAAAGCCCCCGTTATTGGGTAAAATTATCCAATTATAGGGAAATGTTACAGGAACGATGGGTATTTGTTTTTCAATAGCGATTCGGAAAGGCCCGTCTTTAAAGGGAATCATTTTAGGCCATCCGTCTTTAGGTATGGTGCCCTCAGGGAAAATAGCGATGCTTCTGTTCTTGTCAATAGCTTTATAGGACGCTTCCAGCGTCTGGTACATCCCTTTTTTGGTGCTGCGGTCTACCGAGATGTAAAGATTTCTGAACATATACCCGAATAAAGGGACTTTTCCCAGAGAGGCCTTTCCCACAAAGAGAAAATGGCCGGGAATGGCAAATGCCAGCGCGGGGATATCGAGGTAAGAGGTGTGATTGGCGCAATACACATAAGCCTGGTTTTTCTTCCTTTTAAAGCGGAATTCCACTTTAGAAGGCTGAAATACCATGGTGAAGAATGTGAGCGACCAGAGTCTGTTACAAAAGTGCCCCAGGTAATGCCATTGATCCCTCTGACTAAATAGGACAAAAAAGGGGAAGAGAACGAAGAAAAGGCTGAAAAAAAATACTGCGCAATAGACGCTATATATGGTTTTTAATAGTTTCATCCCTCAAAAGTATACATATTATCGTAATATTGCAGCCTTTATGGTTACCAGCCTGTCTTAGGGTGTATAAATGAGTATCAGGTAAAGCCCTGAGTCTTACCATGAATAAGTAAACCTTTTAGGTCAAATTCCGTAAATCAGTAATCTTTTACTTTAAAAAATAATATATTTGAGTATTAAAACAGTTCCAATTACTGTCCTGATGAAAAAATATTCCAATTTAGGAGTTCGATTATTAGTCTTCACCATCCTCTTTCTATGTTTTTCCGGTAAAGCATCGGCTCAGTGTGTGGGAATGGTTATTAGCAGCAAAACCATTGTAACTTCAGGAATGACACTCTTTGTAAATGGTGGTCCGCTGCTGGTTCAGGATAGTTTAATAGTGAACCCAGGAGGTAGTGTAGTAGTAGTGGATAATGGAGGTTGTGCCGGCGATATTACTGTTAATACCTCAGGCTACATAGTAAATAATGGTACAGTATCTTTCACAGGCAACTGGCTTAATAATATTATTGGATCCCCAACAGTTTACAAGGGTTCGGGAACCCTTATTCTGAATGGTACCCTTTTCGGTCAGAATGTAAATACCGGCACCGGCAAGCTTTCTGTCAATAATCTTACCATAACAGGTACCAGTAAAGTTCTTTCAGGAACAATGATCGTGGGTAATCAATTTGATATCCAGGCAACCCTGTTTACGACGGCTGCCGACACATTCGGAATTGACAGTACAGGAGGCGTCATTAATTTTTCCGCTAGCGGAAATTTTGTACAAGGGCCGATGTATCGCAGAGGACGTCCGGGTGCAGGGGTGGACCCGACACCAATGATCTTTCCTGTAGCGGATGCCAGCGGAATCTACAGACCACTTATTCTCAGCAATCTGCCTCTGAACAACACTTCGAACAAACCCATTATTGGAGTTGAAGCAAGAGGTCATATTCCAGGATTCGGTTCCTTAAATGGTTCCACACCGAATTTGTATCATGAACAACATTGGGTTACCACGCTGGTTGATGGGAATATAGGAACAGGATTTACAGCCATGCTTACCTACACTCCTTTTTATGTAAACAATAACCCAGCACCCAGCACACTTGCAGTGGGAGTATACGGTCCGACACCTTCCTCTTTTGTCGCCGGTCCAAACTTTACCTCTATCGGACAAAGCAGTTCAACGGCTGCTACCGTTACAAGCGGAGCTACACCAATAGTGCCAGCCCTAGGACAATACACCTATCTTGCACTCGGATTTGTTTGTAATCCTGTTACAGCAACTTTAAATGTTGCCCCCAACGATAGTATTTGTCCGGGTGCTACGGCCACATTCAGTGTAACAGCGCCATCAGGCAATTACGACAGCTTATATTATTATGTGAATAATGTGCTTACGGCCCTTAAAGATTCCGGCCAGGTTTTTACCAGCAGCACGTTACCAAACAATGCTCTGGTCTATGCCATCATGAAGACCGGAACCTGCATGGGCGATACCACCAATAAGATCACCATGAAGGTATCTGCCCAGACGGCTGACGCAGGTCTTGATATGAGCTCATGCGGAACTGCAGCGGTGACCTTAAGCGGATCGAGCACATTCTCGAGTTCAACTCAATGGATTTCTTCAGGTACGGGTACCTTCGGAAGTGCGGCTGCTCTTTCAACAACCTATACTCCATCAGCTGCTGATGTTTCTTCAGGTTCGGTGATACTAACGCTCAGAGCTAATTCTCCCGGCTGTGCATTAGTTAATGATGGTCTCACATTAACGTTGAATTCAGGGCCGGCTCTGACTGCATCACCGGTTAATTCAACGATATGCGCAGGCGCGAATACGAGCTTTTCTGTAACAGCAACGGGGGCCGGTTTAACCTACCAGTGGCAGGAAAAAGTGGGAGCCGCCGCATTTGCGAATATTGCAGACGGTGGCGTGTACAGCGGCGCTACGACAGCGACACTTACTCTTACCGCTGTTCCCGCAGGCATGAGCACTAATCAGTACCGAGTGCTTATCACGGGTACTTGCCCGCCATCCGTTTTTACCGTGGCTGTGACTCTGACAGTGAACCCTGCGCCTGCAGTTAGCGTGGCGCCAGCAAATCAGATCATTTGTGCGGGAGCCAACGCTTCCTTTTCGGTGACTGCTACCGGTGCCGGACTGACCTATCAATGGCAGGAAAAAGTGGGAGCCGGCGCATTTGCGAATATTGCCAATGGAGGCGTCTATAGCGGTGCTACCACATCTTTACTGACTCTTACGGCGGCGCCTGTTGGTATGAGCACGAATCAGTATCAGGTAATAGTTTCAGGTACCTGTGCTCCTTCCGCAACCTCAGCATCGGCAACACTAACCGTTAATGTCGCACCGGCCATTACTACCCAACCTGTGAATACGACGATCTGTGCAGGTGCAAACGCAACATTTACGGTGGCAGCCACGGGTGGCGGACTCACCTACCAATGGCAGGAGAAAGTAGGAGCAGCACCTTTTGCAAATCTTGCCAATGGCGGTGTCTATAGCGGCGTCACCAGTGCAAGTCTGACTCTTACTGCTGCACCTGCAGGAATGAGCACTAACCAGTACCGTGTTATTGTTACCGGCACTTGCGCCCCGGCTGTCACTTCGTCAACGGCTACACTTACCGTTAATACATCTCCTGCTATTACAACTCAGCCAACAGATCAGACTATTTGCGCCGGCGCGAATACAAGTTTTACTGTGACCGTAACGGGCGCTGGTCTTATTTACCAATGGCAAGTCGACCAGGGAGCAGGCTGGGCCAATGTTCCTGCTGCGGCTCCATATAGCGGATCCACCTCTGCAACTCTTACGATCACAGGCGCGACAGCCGCTATGAACGGTTATAAATATCAGGTAGGAATAGGAGGGTCTTGTGTACCTATCGCTATCTCTAATACAGTAACACTTACAGTTAGCACTCCTCCGGCGGTTACTACACAGCCCACAGATCAAACAGCCTGCGTGGGCGGTAATGCTACTTTTACTGCAGTTGCCACAGGGGCTGGCTTAACTTACCAATGGCAATTGAGTACAGGCGGAGCTTTTGCCAATCTTACCAACACAGCTCCATACAGTGGCGTTACAACCGCTGCATTAAACATTACCGCTGCAACAGCGGTAATGAATGGATACAGATATCAGCTGGTGATTTCCGGTACTTGTTTGCCTGCCGTGACTTCTTCCATTGCGGCGCTTACTGTTAGTAGTGCTCCTGCTATTATTCAGCCTCCCGCTCCGCAGACTGTTTGTCCGGGCGCTAATACATCTTTCCTTGTCACAGCCAGTGGCGCAGGTCTGACCTACCAATGGCAGGAAGATCCCAATACAGGAGTTTTTGCCAATGTTGCGAATGGGGGTGTTTATGGAGGTGCCACAACCAACGCCTTAGCCTTGACCGGTGTTCCGGCGACTATGGATAACTATAAATACAGGGTGGTGGTTACAGGCACATGCGCGCCTGCAGTAACTTCTGCTTCTGCCACACTTAGAGTCAATGCTCCTCCCGCCATTACAACGCAGCCTCTGGATAAGGCAATATGCGGAGGATCCAGTATAACATTTACAGTGGCAGCTACCGGGGCCGGGTTAACCTATCAATGGCAGGAAGATCCGAATACAGGAACGTTTGCTAATGTCGCCAATGGTGGAGTATATAGCGGTGCGACCAGCGCCGCGCTTACACTCACTACTCCTCCCGTGGGTATGAATAATTATAAATACAAAGTAATCATTACAGGAACATGTGCTCCAACAGCTACTTCCACTTCTGCCACCCTTACCATCGGTACAGCACCTGCAATTACCTTGCAGCCTGCCGGGCAGGCAATATGCGCTGGCGCTAATGCGACTTTCAGTGTGACTGCGACCGGTTCTGTGCTTACGTATCAATGGCAGGAAAAAGTGGGAGCGGCCGCTTTCACGAATATTGTAAATGGAGGGGTTTATAGCGGAGCAACCAGTGCAACCCTGACTTTGACTGGTGTGCCGGTAGGTATGAATGGAAATAAATATCAGGTAATTGTTTCCGGGACCTGCCTACCGAGTGTTACTTCTTCGATCACTGATTTAACAGTAGGTGGTTCGCCAGCCATAACTACGCAGCCTACACCTAAAACCATTTGTGCAACAGCGAGTACAAGCTTTACAGTAGTTGCCTCAGGAGCAGGCTTGACTTATCAGTGGCAGGAAAAAGTGGGAGCAGGCCTTTTTGCAAATATTGCGAATGGCGGAGTATACAGCGGAGCCACCACAGCAAGTCTTACTCTTACCGCAGTTCCCGCCGGAATGAGCACCAATCAATATCAGGTAATCGTCACAGGTGCATGCGCTCCTCTGGCAACGTCCAATGCCGTTGCTCTGACTGTAAATTCTGCACCTGCCATTACTACACAGCCTACACCTCAGACCGTTTGTTCTTCAGGAAATGCTACGTTCACAGTGGTTGCGACAGGAGCTGTAAGCTACCAGTGGCAGGAAAAAGTAGGAGCAGCTGCTTTCACCAATATCAGCAATGGAGGTGTTTACGCAGGAGCTACCAGTGCAAGCCTTACACTGACTGGTGTGACCGCTGTGATGAACAGTAATCAGTATCAGGTGATTGTGACAGGCTCCTGTGCCCCTACAGTTACTTCCAATGCTGTAGCCCTGACAGTGAATGCCGCGCCATCTGTTTCGGTTCAGCCGGCAAATCAGAATATCTGTGCGAATTCCAATGCCACTTTTTCTGTGACTGCATTAGGCAACGCACTCACCTACCAGTGGCAGGAAAAAGTAGGAGCAGCACCTTTTGCCAATATTTCCAATGGTGGAGTATATAGCGGAGCAACAACGTCAACATTAACACTTACTGCCGTACCGGTAGGTATGAGCACAAACCAATACCAGGCAATCGTAACCGGAACATGCGCTCCTTCCGCCACTTCTTCTGCCGCGACTTTAACAGTTACACCAACCAGAACCGTCAATGCCGGTCCTGATCAGACTTTCTGTACCAATAGTGTTTCGGGGGTGACCCTGGCAGGTTCCGTGCTTCCGGCCGGTGCTACGACCTGGTCAACATCAGGTACCGGAAGCTTTGCGCCGAATGCCAATACGCTAAATGCGACCTATACGCCTTCACCCCTTGATAAAACACTGGCTTCTTTGACCATGGTGCTGACCTTTCCTGCAACGGGAGGTTGTCCAGCCGCCAGCGATCAGATGATTATCAACATGCTTCCGGGCACTCTTTCTGCTCCTGTGGTCACAACTTCGAATATTACTTCTTCATCCATTGAATACGATTGGTCTGCGGTGGCTAATGCAAGCAGTTATCAGATTTCGATCGATGGTGGAGCATTTGGCATTCCGAGTGGTCCATTAAAACATATTCTTTCAGGGCAGGCTCCATCTACTAATCATTGTGCTATCGTACAGGCCGTCAATGCATGCACTACTAAAAATTCATCAAGCGTTTGCGCGACGACGCTTTCCGGAATTGCCTGTGATACGAACTGGAGTGTGGCGGGTGCGCCATTCTGTATCGCAACTCCTAAGACACAGCTTACTCCAACGACAGCAGGCGGTGTGTTTACAGGCACAGGTGTCGTTCTCATTGCCGGTACTTATTATTTCGATCCTTCGGTATCCGGGCCTGGTACCTTTAATGTTACTTATACCAGATGCGGAAAGAGCCTGACGAAAGCCCTGGTTGTGAATGATGCCCCATGTACAGCTCCAATCACTCCCGTAGGTGTTGGAGGATTCCCATTGATTGCGAATCCTCAAGGCATTGCCACTGACTGCGATGGAAGCGTTTACTTCTCCGATACAGACCACAACGCTGTATGGCAGATAGATCCGTTCAGCACAGCTTCCGTTATAATAGGAGATACAAATGCCATAGGAGACGGAACCGGAACTGTTCCTCCCTCCTCTAATGTAAAACTGCACCTTCCGGAGGGACTGGTTGCCTATAACGGAGACATCTATTTCACGGATGCCTTGAATCATAAGATTAAAAAATATACCAAGGGAACTCCAAGTGTGGTTTCTGTAGTAGCCGGTACTACAATTGGTAATCTGCCGCTGGCTGGTTCCACTACGACAGCGCTGGCAAAATTCAATACGCCAAGCGCCTTGACGATCGATGTGACAGGAACTATTCTATATGTGGCTGACCGGGGAAATAAGGTGATCAAAAAGATCGACCTTGTTGCCAACACCGTGACCTTGATTGCTTCTACGACAATAGGTGGAGTTGCCGGTTTGCCTGATGGTTTGGCCCTTTATGGGAACTCACTTTATTATTCTGTAAACGGTTCTACTGCCATCGGTGTGGTGGATTTAACAACTAATGCGACTTCGACTTATTATAAATTGCCTGTGCAACCTCCGCTTTCCGAGCAGCCATTCGGTTTGAGCGTCGATTGCAAGGGTAAGCTTTATTTTACTGATTCCAACAATGGGGAAGTAAAACAGGTTACTTCTTCAACCACCTCGACCAGCCTGTTGGGCGGGTTGAATAACCCTACAGCATTATCAGTTTATAATAAGGGATTTGTAGATATAGCCAACTCAGGTGCTAATCAAATCCTCCGATATGCCATTACCAACTGGAAAACAGGGGCCTTCAATGGTTTGGATACAACACACTGCCTCAACGATCCTGCCGATGCGCTCATTCCACAGACTTGTGCAGTAGCGGGAGGATATTCTTATTCTGGTAATGGTATTCAGGTAGCTGGTGGTAATTACTCATTCAACCCTGCAGCGGCCGGTGTGGGAAGACACAGGATTGTCTATAAATTCACTGCCGGCTTCTGCCAGGATAGCTTAATTACATTTGCGAATGTATATGGTTTGCCGGCTCCGAATCTGGGACCTGATACATCGGTCTGCGTAAATAATTTTGGCTCCTTTACATTAAATGCCGGCAAGAACGGAACGAAGCTTTACACTTCTTATACTTGGTATGCAAAAGCAACATCACCTGCCAACACGGTGGTGGCGGGTGTAAGCGGTCAATTTTATACACCTCCGCTTCCTGGTAGCTCACCTTTCTATTATGGGGTGACGGTAGTGGATAGCAATGGCTGTGTGGGCAGCGATGAAAGAATGGTCAGCAAACTGATCCTGACAGCCCTTACAATTACCGGAACGGATACCATCTGTTATGGAGGAACTTCTACCCTGACTGCTACTGCAGGATTCAGTTCCTATAGCTGGAATACAGGGGCGGTTATTAATCCAGTTGTGGCATCTGCCAGCGGTGACTATATAGTAAATGCTACCAATGCCAGTGGTTGTGTTTCCACTGCTACATTCCGGGTTACTGTGAGAAATCTTCCCGAGGTTTGTATCTCCGCTCCCGCACTATTGGGTTATGGTACATGGAGTGTATCGACGATTGCAGGAAGTACTTCCAATACTTCGGGTACCACTGATAACGTGAAAGGAACTGCGGCAAGGTTCAATACCCCAAGAGATATTTATTTCAGCAACGGCAATCTATATGTCTCAGAAGTTGGAAGAATCAGGAAGATACAGGTATCCGATACGATGGTTTCAACATTTGCCGGAAGTCTGGGCGGTATCATCAACGACAGCGTACCAAGATTGCAGGCTTTGTTTAATACTCCTAACGGGGTTGTTGCCGACCGCTTTGGCAACCTCTATATAGCCAATGCCGATTATATCGCAAAGCTGGATATTGTAAAAGACTCAGTATATGTGCTGGCTGGTATGCCGGGGAATCCTGGTTTTATGAATGGTACAGGCAGGTTGTCTCAATTTGACTCCCCACAGGATATCGAAATTGACTACTTCGGTAATTTGTATGTGGCCGATTATAATAATCATGTCATCCGTAAGATTACCCCTGCCGGAGTTGTCACTACGTATCTTGGTACAGGCGGAGCGCCTGCAGGCCATGTGGATGCGGTAGGCCCTGCGGCTAAATTCAACTGGCCTTTCGGTGTATCGTTCGATGTGTCGGGAAATTTGTATGTGATTGAAGAAGGAGGGCAGGTCGTTCGTAAAGCGAATCCGTCTCTTTCGGTCAGCACCGTCGCTGGTGCTTATGTAACTCCCGGATATGTTTCGAATGTCGAGTGGGTAGCGGTTGCAGGGGGAGCAGCAAGATTTGCGAATCCATGGAATGGAGTAACCGACAAGAGCGGAAGATTATTTATGACGGACGCCCTTAATCATGGCATCCGGATGATTGATGTTAATGGAAACGTAACAACCCTTGCCGGTACCGGCGTGAGCGGCGGCGCGGATGGTCTGGGTAATGCGGCTACCTTCAATCAACCTAATGGAATTACCATGGATCCCGCTACAGGCGCTTTATATGTAGCCGACCGGAGAAATCATAAGATAAGAAAAGTCACTCAGAACAAAACCATTTCCATCTGTTCCGGAACTACCGTGAATGTGTCAGCATCTTCCTGCGCACAGCCAGGCACCTATACATATGCATGGACGAAAGGTGGAGTTCCTGTTGCCGGTGCGGTCGGAGCAAATTGCCCGGTCTCTGCTGCAGGTACCTATATCGTTACTGTGACCGATACGAAAACCAACTGTTCGAATACCGACAGTATTATTGTGGCGCTGAAACCACTGCCTGTTGCCAATGCAGGAGCAGATACAATTTCATGCGGTCCGGTGAAGAACAAAAAGTTAGGTTCGGCAGCCATTGCAGGCAACACCTATTCATGGAATACCAAACCGCCGGCAGGAGTTCCATTCTCTGCAATTGCGCAACCAACCGTTTCGCTCATTAACAGTACAACCGACTTCGTGGTTACTGTAACTGGCGCTAATGGATGTCTGAATTCAGATACAGTTCGGGTAACCATTAACTCCGTCCCTCCAACAGTATTGGGCGCTGATACAACTCTTTGCGCTTCTCAGAACCCGGGTGTCGATTCCATACAGATCGGCAGGGCACCGATAGGCAATAAATACCTTTACACCTGGCGCTCGTTCCCTCCAAGTACACCCATTACTACAACGGGAACGCCGATCAGGGTAGACTGGCCGACTGCTACTATTAATTATGAAGTAACCATAAAAGATACAAGCAGTACCAGCAACGGCTGTATCACGTTAGATACTCTAAAAATGACCGTTCAGCCTCTTCCGCCAAATGTTGCGGTTATTTCCAATGGAGGGCTGGTATGCCGCGGAACTAAAATGACCATCAATGTTCCCGGTTCTAATTATAATGTGTACGATTACTTATGGGTGAAAAATGGTGCCGGTCCAACAGGGCTTCTTCCTAATGACACGACGGTTACCAATGTTACTTATGACGTACAAAGCAGCAGTTCGTGGTTTTTAAATATTACCAACAAAGTTACTGGCTGTACAAGAGAAGGTGCCGGGTTTGCCGGCGTAAATATGCTACCTTCTCCGGTAGCTGGGTTTACCTCTTCACTCTATTGTTTGCCCGACAGTACCATCTTTAATGATACGTCCAGTACAACAGGGGGAGGTAGTATTACCGACTGGATCTGGACATTCGGTGAGCCATCCTCTGGTTCCAGCGATACCATTACTCAAACAAGTCAGGCTCAGGTTTATCACAAATACGCCGCTCCCGGAATTTACGGGGCGAAGCTAATTGTGATCAATAATGCGAACAGTTGCCGCGATACGGCCACTGCCAATATCACGATCAATGACATTACCGCTGGCTTCACAATATCTCCGGCCACCGTATGCCTGGGTAGTCCGGTAAGTTTTACGAATTCATCAGCCATATTGCCGGCAGCAGTTATAACGTACAACTGGGATTTCGGTGATGCTTCGACATCCACTGCCGTAAATCCATCCCATCTCTATGGAGCTCCAAATACATTCACTGTGAAGCTGAAAGCTTCGGCCAGCGGATGTTCCGATTCGACCACACAGAGCCTGACTGTATTCCCGATACCGGATGCCACCATTACGGCAACGGCTCTGTCGGCCTGCAACGGAACAAATGATACATTGAAGATTAACAGTCTGTACGATTCGCCAGCCTATACGGTCGTGTGGACAAACCAGACGACCAATTCTGTGGTAGCGAATGATACGAGCATGATCATTGTGAGCACAGGTGGAAGCTATAAAGCTACGGTGACACAGACGGCGAGTGGATGTGACGATGCTGACAGTGTCAGTGTGAACTTTATCAATCTTCCTGTGGGGCCCGCTATTGTGGCACCAGCCACTACATGCTCCAATGCTGCGCTCAAGCTGATCGGTACGGTTACCAGTGGAGACAGCCTGAGCTATAGCTGGATTACGACTAACGGAAGTGGCGTGTTCTCCGCAGCCAATAACGATACAACCTTCTATACACCGGCTGCCCTGGATCCTCCGGTACTGAACTTTACCTTCAGCGCCTACAACCGCTGCGACTCTCTGACCGCCACGCAGAATGTGACTCTCCTGGCTGCGCCTACCGGATCATTCACCTTTACACCGGCAGAGCCATTTGAAAATGACCTGATCAGCATTGTAAACAACACCGATACGGTTGCGAATAATATCGTTTCTTACGGCTGGATATTCGATGATGGAACCACCTCGACTCTGTTCAATCCGACCCATGCCTTCCAGACTGCCGGTAAGCATATAATGACATTCAGCGCCACCAGCAGCCTTGGTTGCACAGGCCTCATCAAGGATTCCGTGTATGTTTCTGGTCCGCGGATTTTCATTCCGAACGTATTCGCACCGACTGCGAACAATCCGGAGAACTCGGTATGTAAAGTATATGGGGTAGGCATCTCTCCGATGGATTTCAGCTTCAAGATTTTTGACAAGTGGGGTAGCATTGTCTATCAGACGACCGATTTCAATACGGCGAACACACTGGGATGGAACGGCAACAACCTCAGCGGAGGAGATCCATTGCCGATGGGTGTTTATACCTATGCGGTGAAGGGCCATTTCTTCGACGGCGATACGTTTGAGAAAGCAGGAACAGTTACCCTGGTACGGTAAAGAATTCATCAGAAGCCGGAGTGTTACCGGCTTCTGAATTTTGATAAATAATGTATTTTTAAATAAATTATAACTGTTAAACAGTATAATGAGCATAATTAAACAGGTCAGGTATTTCTTTACAGGTGTACTATTGCTGGGGATGATCATGGAAAGCCGTGCGCAGGACGCAGCATTTTCACAGTACTATGCTTCCGCTTTGTATCTGAACCCTGCTCTGACAGGGATACAGCCATACGTTTCTTTCAGTTCGAATAACAGAACCCAGTGGAGAAGCATTGTGCTTCCCTATGTGACCAACCAGATATCTCTGATCGCGCCGCTCTATACCAAGGATGTGCGCAGAAATCATGTAGGAGGTATCGGCTTTTCGTTCTATAACGACCGGGCCGGAGAAAGCAATTTCAAAACAAATGGTTTTAATGTGAACGCTGCCTATAACCTTCCGCTGACGGCAAGCAGAACCTCCTTCCTGACCTTCGGACTGCAGGGAGGATTTATCCAGAAGAGCATTGACTTTACCAATTTACAGTGGGGACAGCAGTTTAATCCCTACATCGGCGTGCAGGCTATGAATGTACCCGATCAAAGTAATGTGAAAGCGAATAAGATGTATCCCGATATCAGTACAGGGATGATGTTCAACTATAATTCAAGCAAGGATTATTCAGCAACAGGTTTCAGCGGATATGCGGGGATTGCTGCTTACCATATCAACAGGCCAAACGAATCGCTGGTAAAAGGACTGACCAGTACGCTTCCGGTTTTGTATAAAGCGCACCTGGGTTTTGAAGTGCATGCTGGTAAAAGGATTAATATTTCTCCCAACGCCCTCTTTATTCAGCAGAAAAATCTGCAGCAGATCAACGGAGGTTTGTACCTGACTTATCTGTTCCCGAATCAGACCAAGGTGCTGGCTCCTAACTTTGTGACCTTTGGTTCCTGGTATCGTCTGAAAGACGCGTTCATCTTCTCTACTGGTTTCGGTAACGATCACTACACCCTTGGATTCAGCTATGACTATAATACGTCTTCGCTGCGGTTCAATACCCAAGGGAGAGGAGCTTATGAGATCTCCCTATCCATACGAAGGGTTAAAGCCAATACAGCATCCATCTTCCACACTCCGAGAATATAACTATATTTGAGATCATGAAAAACTCACAGCGAATCTCGGTCTTCCTTACAATTTTTCTCCTTCTGACCATCAGCTCTTTCGCACAAAAGAAAGATAAACCCAAGAAAACAACTTCCAGTCATAAAGAAAAAGTTGAAACCCAGATTGCCGATAGATATTTTGCCACTCAGGAATATTACCTGGCCGCCAAAGAATATGAGCTGATCCTGAAGCAGGACCCTAATAATAAATACGCAATTTTTCAGCTTGGCGAATGCTACCGCCTGCATTTCGATTACGATCAGGCGGAAGCCGCATATAAAAGAGCAGTCGATACGGCACGCAGAGAATATCCGCTTTCACGCTACTGGTACGCATCGGTTTTGAAACTGAATGGTAAATACGGGGATGCTGAAGAAAACTATCAGCTTTTTCTGAAAGAAAGCGCTACCAATGCCGAGCTGGATCCTTACAAGGAAAAAGCAGTGCTGGATCTGAACGGCTGCCAGCTGGCGCTGAACGAAATGAAAAAGCCGGCGCGTGATTATGAATTTCATCTGCTGAAAGGACCTGTCAATACCGAAAATTCGGATTATTCCCCTTCCATTTTTGAGAACGATTCATCGATTGCCATTGCATCGGCCAGAAAAGAGTCTACCGGCGACAACGAATACGGAAGACTCGGAGGAAAATTCAGCGACATGTATCGCTTCAAAAAAACCAAGGACAGCTGGGTAGCGCATGACGACAAAGATGTATTCAGCATACTGCATACCGATAGAAATGAAAGTCCGGGTTCATTTACCAAAGATCACCACAAATTTTATTTCACCCGCTGCGATGAGCCTGTAACCAAGAACGGTATTGTTGAATATGAGTGCGCCATCTATATGAGCAAGCTCGATCATAACAAGTGGACTGCTCCTGTGAAACTGAATGAGAATATCAATATGCCCGGCGAGTGGAATGCCCAGCCTTCTATTTCGCCGAAAGGAGATACGCTTTATTTCGTGTCCAAAAGACCAGGCGGTCTTGGGATGCACGACATCTGGTTCAGCACCTGTCATAATCATGACGATAACTGGGGAGCACCTGTAAACCTGGGTGACAAGATCAATACCCCTTACATCGATATGTCTCCCTGCTATTATTCGAAAGAGAAAACCTTGTTCTTTGCTTCCAACGGGCACGAAGGTTTTGGCGGGCTTGATATTTTTCTTGCCAAGGGAAATGGCTTATCCGAAGTGAGAAATGTCAGCCTTCCCTTTAACTCCAATCGAGACGATTTTTATTTTGTGCTGGGAGAAAAGAGCGGCTATCTTTCTTCAAACCGCGAAGGCGGTATCGGGAACGACGACGTCTATAAATTTAATATTCATAGCAAGGAGCTGCTGATCGCCGCTGTCGATAAAGACTCTCTGGGAGATGCGAAAAGTATTTCGGTAGAAGGTATTATGCAGTATGACGACACGCACCAGGCAGCCAAAGATGTGGAAGTATTTCTGACCGATAAGACCGGGAAGGTGATCAAGTCTTCCAAGACCGATGACGAAGGCGCTTTCCGTTTTGACAATCTTCCTCCCGGTGATTATAAAGTCATCATGCGTGATTCGGATCCAAGGCTTACGGCTCAGGTTAAATACATTACAGACAAAGTGGGTGTGAAATCATCCGACAAGGTGGCCAGCAAAACCTTGTTTGAAAATATTTATTTCGATTACGATAAATATGTGCTCAGGCCGGAAGCAAAGAAAACCCTGGATGATCTGATCGCCTACTATAAGAAGAATCCTGAAGTTCAGATCGAGATGAATGCGAATACCGACAGCTACGGTTCTGACGCGTATAATGCGGTGCTTTCCAATAACCGTGGAAAATATTCAGTGGATTATCTGCTGGCTGGCGGCGTCAAGAAAAACGCCATCGTTGTTACAGCGCAGGGAGAAGGAAAGCCACTCGCTTCCAATGAAAACCAGATCGGACGCCAGCTTAACCGAAGAGTGGAGTTTTATATAATCGGTGGTCCGGGTTATGTGGCCAAAGCCATGACCTATGTGATCGAGCCTAAAAATACCTTGGCGTCTGTGGCTAAAAAATTCAATATGAGCGTGGATGAAGTCAAGGCATTGAACGGCATAGACGGAAATGAGCTGACACCTTATTCGCCTTTGAGAGTAAGAAGGACAGGTGACAGTGATATCATCGCTCCGGTGACCATTGCACAGGTGGATACCCATAACCGGAAAATCGTCGAGAAAGAAGGTACGGTGGCAACCTTTAATCCAACCCATGTAAATCCGAATCAGGTGACCAATCCTGACCAGGACTATTATGTAGTCGAGCCTAAAAACACCGTGTATTCGATCTCCAAACAATTCGGTATGACACCCGAAGAGTTGAAGGAATTGAATGGGCTTAAATCCAACAAGATCGGAATAGGGCAGAGGCTGAGAGTGAAGAAGGGCGCCGGAATCAAAGGTGAGCAGACCAGCGGGCAATATGTGGTAAAAGAAGGAGATACCATGTATTCGATATCCAAAAGATTTGGTATGACTGTGGATGAGCTGAAAGATCTCAACGGATTGAAGACGAACCGCCTTCTGCTGAATATGGTGCTGAAAGTAAAGAAGTAGTGCTTTGTGCTGAGTGCACAGTGCTCTGAATTTAGATAGCCCGGCTTCGTGCCGGGCTTTTTTGTAGTTGTTATGTCGCTCTGAGCGTAGTCGAAGGATTGAATGATTAAGAGTATCAGTTCTTTGTCATGGTTGGAGCTTTTTTTCAACAATACAATCATGGAGACACCACTAGTCCTTGTTAGCCGTCCCTTAAGGGCTGGCTAACAGAAATTAATACTTTAATATTCTCGCAGCCTTCAAAATCCCGGCAATACTCAGACTGTCTGTAATCTCGTTTTTCATGACCATCTGTACGGCATCCTTTAAGTGCACCCTGCGGGTGACAAGGTCACTCTCGGTGGCTTCAAGTTCCGTTTCCCCCGCAGTCAGATCCTGGGCCAGAAAGATAAACCCCTCTTCGTCCGTCACTGAATTGGAAGTATGGATACGGCAGATGCTGGTCCACTTTTTCGCGGAGAAGCCGGTCTCTTCTCTGAGCTCTCTTTTTGCCGACTCAAGGATGTCGATGCCTTTAGGTCCACCCCCTTCGGGGATTTCCCAGGAATATTCGTCGAGCGTATACCTGAATTGCCCGACCAGGTAGGTGAATCCTTCTTCGTCTACAGGAACGATGCCGATGGCAATATTCTTAAAGCTGACTACACCATAAATTCCATTGCCTCCGGCCGGGTTGATGACCTGG